>DASUTZ010000035.1:0-3170 GCA_036374295.1 Actinomycetota bacterium | reverse complement strand
GGCGATCCACTTCTGGCGGATCCGCAAGGACGGCGGGATCTCCGGACCCCTCTAGGAGCGCGGGATGGCCGAGCGAGCTGAAGAGCTCAACAAGGAGACCTTCGAGCGGGTCCGCGACGAGCTGCTCCAGCAGGGCCTGCCTCCCCGCGTGGCCGAGGGGAAGGCCCGGCGCATCGCCATGATCGAGTACAACAAGGAGCACGGCGCCGAGCCCTCCCGGCCTCCGAAGGAGGCCGCCCCCGGCGAGGCGCCGGCCCAGCCCGAGGGCGCCCCCGCGGCCCCGGCGCCCCAGCAGGCGCCCCAGGCCCCCCAGGCCGGTGGGACGATGGCCGCCCCGCCCGCCGCGGCCCTGCGCACCGCGCCCGCCCCCACCGGCAAGGCGCCGGTCGCCAAGCCGGGCGCGCCCGAGAAGCACCGCCTCCTGGCGCTCGTCCCGCCCGAAGGCGTCCAGCGCGTGGATCGCGAGCAGGGCGACCGGATCAACGTCTTCCCCCACCTGCTCCTCGAGGAGCTGCTGTCGCTGATCATCGTGACCGCGGCGCTGATCGTCTTCTCCACGTTCGTGAACGCGCCGCTGCGGGAGCTGGCCAACCAGAACCTGACGCCGAACCCGTCCAAGGCCCCCTGGTACTTCCTGGGGCTGCAGGAGCTGCTGCGCTACTTCCACCCCATGGTGGCCGGCGTGACGATCCCGACGGTCGTGTTCGCGTTCCTGTTCGTCCTCCCCTACGTGGACCGCAACCCCAGCAACAAGCCCGGCGACCGCAAGATGGCCATCGTGCTGTGGACGATCTTCCTCATGTTCTGGACGATCCTGACCCTGATCGGCGCGTTCTTCCGGGGGCCGGGGTTCAACTTCGTCTGGCCCTGGGTCGAGGGCATCTACTTCGAGCTATGAGCAGAGAGACCATCGCCGTCATCATCGTCGCGGTCCTGTTCGGGCAGTTCCTGATCCTGCTCGTGGCCTCCCTGGTCCGGTCGCGGGCCGCCGCCCGCCGGGCCGAGGAGCGCGAGGCGCCCCTCGAGGAGGCCAAGGAGGAGCGCGCGACCGCCCCGGTGTCGCGCCGGGACTTCTTCCGGCGCTCGCTGCTGGCCTCGCTGGGCCTGTTCGCGGCGCAGTTCGGCGCCGCCAGCCTGGCCTTCCTCTGGCCCACCCTCCGCGAGGGGTTCGGATCGGTGATCGACCTCGGCCTCAGCGCCGACGAGATCCTCAACACGATCCAGGACGACCGCCAGCCCTACTACTACGGCGCGGGGCGCTTCTACCTCGTGGCCTACGACGCCTCCCAGGATCAGCAGGGCCTGTACGAGGGGATCGTGGACGGCGGGCTGATGGCCCTCTACCAGAAGTGCGTACACCTGGGGTGCCGGGTGCCGTTCTGCGAGCAGAGCCAGTGGTTCGAGTGCCCCTGCCACGGCTCCAAGTACAACCGGGCCGGCGAGTACCGCGACGGCCCCGCCCCCCGGGGCCTCGACCGCTTCGCCGTCTCGATCGAGGACGGCAACGTGACCGTGGACACGAGCTCGATCATCGAGGGGCCGGCCCGGGGAGAGGTGACGATCCAGCCCGAGCCCGAGGGACCCTTCTGCATCAACATCACGGCGGAGGAGTAGGTGGGCATCGTCGCGCTCTCCGGCCTGGCGATCACCCTCATCGTCCTGGGCGTGCTCGTATCGGTGGCGTTCGTGGCCGCCCTCGTGCGGCTGAGTCTCCGCGGGCGCCCCCAGGCCGAGCCCGACATCCCTGCGGGGATGCGCCCCGGCCCACCCGACGAGATGCTGGAGCGGCGCTTCGTGGACCGCTTCCTGGGCTGGTCGTTCCTCTTCGTGATCTTCTTCGCCGTGTGGCTGGCCGGGCTCTGGCTGATGGAGCCCCAGACGAACGCCGACGACGGCGTCACGCTCACCGAGCGCTCGGTGGAGCGGGGCTCGATGTGGTTCGCCATCTCCGATGAGTCCAACCCCACCGGCTTCGGCTGCGCGCGGTGCCACGGTCCGGCCGGCACGGGGGGCCAGCAGATCCCGTTCGGAGACGGGTTCGTGCAGCCGCCGGCCCTCAATGACGTCTGCGGCGGGCCCGAGACGGGCCACCCGCTGATCGAGTCCATCGACGACGTCAGGACGACGATCGAGCAGGGCCGTCCTGGGACGGCGATGCCCTCGTGGAGCATCCGCTACGAGGGCGCCATGAACGACCAGCAGATCGACGACCTCCTGAACTACCTGCTCACCATCCAGGAGCTCCCGGACGGCGCGCAGAACGTGTGCCTGGAGCCGCTGGAGGGGGCCGAGGACGGCGCCGGCGGGAACGGCGGCGGGGGCGAGGGGGGCGCCTGATGAGCCGCGAGTTCGTCGAGGGCGTCCTCATCGTCGTGTCGGGCTTCGTGGTCTTCGGAGGGTCGGTGTGGCTGCTGCTGTCCGCGATCCTCGGCGTGCGGATGGGCTACCTCGTGGCCGCCACCGGCTTCTTCGCCTTCCTCCTGATCCTCTCCGCCCTCTGGACCTTCGGCGCCCCGATCCCCGGGGGACAGGTCCCCGCCTACCTGGGGCCCAAGGGCGAGCTGCCGCACTGGGTCCCGGTGGGGGCGGGGGTGCAGCTCACCTCCGAGACCTTTCCCGAGATCGAGCGGTTCCCCGGCGGGCCGTGGGAGGACCCAGCCGACGACCCGGTCTTCGCCGACGAGGTCGAGCCCGCGACCGGCGCCCTCCAGGAGTTCCTGGCCGAGCAGGCCGCGGGGGAGCTGGGCAGGCAGGGTATCGAGGGCGAGGTGGCCCCCGAGACCTTCGAGGTGGAGCAGCTGCGCTTCGCCACGGCCGAGGATGGCACCGAGCTCGCGGCGGCCCGGGCCTTCGCCACCACCGGCGGCCCGGAGGTCGTGGCCCTGGCTTACAAGAACGAGGGCAACGAGCCCCTCCCCTCGTGGCTGTTCCTCGGCGCATCCGTGATCGGGCTGGCGGCCCACCTGCCGTTCCTGGACCGGGCCGAGCGGAGGCGGAGGGAGTTCCTGACCGGCGGCGACCAGGCCCCCTGGCGGGGCCCTGCCTAGGAGGAGATGGACGTGGACGTGACCACCATCGTGCTGGCGATCGAGGAGGGCGGGCTCTCGTTCATCCTCTTCGCCCTCATGCTCGTGGTGATCTTCGTCGTGTTCCTCATCTCGATGGCGCGC
>DASUTZ010000034.1:0-4079 GCA_036374295.1 Actinomycetota bacterium | reverse complement strand
CAGCTTCGTCCATCTCCACACGCACACGGAGTTCTCGCTCCTGGACGGGTTCGCGCGCATCACGCCGGGCAGCAGCGCGCCCTCGATGCTCGACCGGGCCGCCGAGATGGGGATGCCGGCGATCGGCCTCACCGACCACGGGGTGATGTTCGGGGCGCTCGACTTCTACCGCGAGGCCCGGGCGAGAGGGATCAAGCCGATCCTCGGGGTCGAGGCGTACGTGGCGCCCGGCTCCCGCTTCGATCGGAACCCCGGCGAGGATGAGGAGAAGTACCGGCACCTCACGATCCTGGCCCGGAACGAGACGGGCTACCGGAACCTCCTGCGGCTGGTCTCCGACGCCCACCTCGAGGGCTTCTACCACCGTCCGAGGATCGACAAAGAACTGCTCGCCCGCCACGCGGAAGGGCTGATCGGGCTCTCGGGCTGCCTCGCCTCCGAGGTGTGTCGGCACCTCCTCGCCGACCAAGGGAAGAAGGCCGAAGACGCGGCCGCCGCCTACCGCGACATCTTCGAGGAGGGCTCGTTCTACGTCGAGCTCCAGGATCACGGGCTGGCCGACCAGGCCAAGGTCACCCCGACGCTCATCGAGATCGCGCGTCGCCTCGGCGTCCCGCTCGTGGCCACCAACGACCTCCACTACACGCACAAGGAGGACCACCAAGCGCACGACGTGCTGCTCTGCATCCAGCAGCACGGGAAGGTCCTCACCGATACGAACCGGCTCCGGTTCGAGACCGAGGAGTTCTACCTGAAGTCGGCTCAGGAGATGCGCGAGGTCTTCCGCGAGCTCCCCGGGGCCTGCGACGCCACTCTCGAGATCGCCGAGTCGGTGGAGCCGATCCCCGACCTCGAGGGCGTCCTGGTGGACGGCGAGGTGGTCCACCGCCTGCCCCGGCTGGAGCCCCCCGCGGGGAAGGACCAGAAGGGCTACCTCCGCGAGCTGACCCTCGAGGGAGCGCAAGAGCGCTACGGCGAGCTCGGGCCCGAGCTCCGGGCCAGGCTGGAACACGAGCTGACGATCATCAACGAGATGGGCTTCGCGGGCTACTTCCTCGTCGTCTGGGACCTGATCCGCTTCGCGCGAGAGCGTGGGATCCGGGTGGGGCCGGGCCGGGGGTCGGCCGCGGGGTCGGTGGTCTCGTACTGCCTGCGCATCACCGACCTCGATCCCCTCCGCTACAACCTGATCTTCGAGCGCTTCCTCAACCCCGAGCGGAAGCAGATGCCCGACATCGACATGGACTTCGACGAGCGCCGGCGGGACGAGGTGATCCGCTACGTCGCGGACACCTACGGGCACGACCACGTGGCGCAGATCATCACGTTCCAGACGATCAAGGGGAAGCAGGGGATCCGCGACGCGGCCCGGGTGCTGGGGTTCCCCGCGGCCATGGGGGATCGGCTGTGCAAGATGTTCCCCGCGGCGCTCCTGGGCCGCGAGTACCCGATCCAGCAGGCCCTGGAGATCTCGGCCGAGCTGAAGGACGCCTACAACCGGGAGGACGACGCCCGCACGATCATCGACACGGCGCGCGCGCTCGAGGGGCTCCGCCGCGAGGACTCCGTCCACGCCGCCGGCGTGGTGATCGGAGACCGGCCGCTCGTGAACTACCTCCCGCTGAAGCTGTCCAAGGACTCCCGCGACGACTCCAAGCGGGTCGTCACGCAGTTCGACATGCACGGCGTGGAGAAGCTGGGCCTCCTCAAGATGGACTTCCTCGGGCTGCGCAACCTCTCGGTGATCGACGACACCGTGCGGATGCTGCGGGAGCAGGGGATCGAGCTCGACGTCGACCACCTGCCGCTGGACGACGAGGAGACGTACGCGATGCTGGGGCGCGGGGAGACGACCGGCGTCTTCCAGCTCGAGGGCGAGGGGATGCGCTCGCTGATCCGCCAGCTCCTGCCGAACCGCTTCGAGGACCTGATGGCGCTGGTCTCCCTCTACCGTCCCGGGCCGCTCAACGCCGGGATGCACGTGGAGTACGCGGAGCGGAAGCACGGCCGGAAGCCGGTCGTGTACCCGCACCCCGACCTGGAGCCGATCCTCAAGGACACCTACGGGGTCATCGTCTACCAGGAGCAGGTCATGGAGGTCGCCGTGCGCATGGCCGGGTACTCGATGGGCGAGGCCGACCTCCTCCGCAAGGCCATGGGGAAGAAGATCCGCGAGGAGCTGATCCCGCACCGGGAGAAGTTCGTGGCCGGCGCCGTGGAGCGCGGCTATGATCGGGCGCTCGCGAACGAGATCTTCGACCTGATCATGCCGTTCGCCGACTACGGCTTCAACGCCTCGCACGCCTGCGGGTACGCGCTGGTCGCCTACCAGACCGCGTACCTCCGGGCGCACCATCCAGTCGAGTACATGGCTGCCCTGCTGACGAGCGTCAAGGACGACAAGGACAAAAAGCCCTTCTACCTGAACGCGTGCCGCCTGGCCGACATCCGCGTCCTGCCACCGGACGTGAACGCCTCAGCCGTCGACTTCACGCCGGTGGGCGGCGAGGTGAGGTTCGGGCTCTCGGCGGTGCGGAACGTGGGGGCGGGCGCGGTCGAGCAGATCATCGCGGCGCGCCGGGAGAAGGGCGAGTTCACCTCGTTCGCGGACTTCTGCCGGAAGGTGGATCCGTCGGTGCTGCACAAGAAGGTGCTGGAGAGTCTGATCCTCTCGGGCGCGTTCGACTCGCTGGGACACATGCGGCGGGGCCTGCTCGAGGGCTACGACCGGGTGGCGGGGCCGATCGCCTCCCAGCGGCGGGCCGAGGCCGCGGGGCAGTTCTCGCTGTTCGGACAGGGGGACCAGGCCTCCCAGGAGATCGACGAGGCGGTGCTGGAGGGGCCCGAGTTCGAGAAGCAGGAGCTGCTGGCGCTGGAGAAGCAGGTGCTGGGGCAGTACGTCACCGACCACCCGCTCCTCGCGGTGCGGGAGCGTCTGGAGGCGCAGACCGACGTGGACACCTCGGCGCTCGTGAGCCTGGGGGACGGGGACGTGGTCACGGTCGGAGGCATCATCGGGTCCGCGAACCGGCGGTTCACGAAGAAGGGGGAGCCCTACGCGATCCTCCGGCTGGAGGATCTCGTGGGCGGCGTCCAGGTCGTGGCCTTCCCTTCGGTGTTCGAGAAGGTCACCGACCTGCTGGCGCCGGACCGGATCGTGCTCGTCAAGGGGCGGGTGGACCTGCGGGGACGGGAGCTGCAGCTCGTGGCCGTGGAGATCGGGGCGCTCGACGACTCGGGCGAGCCGCCGCCGCCCGCCGAGCCGATCCTCCTGGAGGTGCCGGCCGAGCAGTGCACGGACGGCCTGGCGACGGCGCTGAAGGAGGTGCTCTCCGGGCACCCTGGACGCGTCGCCGTCCACCTCCGCCTCCGGTCGAACGGGAGCGCGAAGCTGCTGCGGCTGGCGGACGGCTACCGTGTGGACGGCTCCGCCGGCCTCCTCTCGGAGCTCAGGGGCCTCCTGGGGGCGGAGGCCGTGGGCCGCGCGGCCCCCGCAGGCCGTTGACCGCCAGGCGCTCGCTCGCCTGGATCCTGACCGTGTTGGGGGGTCTCGTGATGGGGGTGGGACCTCTGCTCCCCTTCGTCGTCGCCGACACCCCCCAGGGGCCGCTGAGCTACTCGGGCATCGCCCAGGAGATCGGCGGAGACGGCTGGTACTTCATCGGGGTGGGGGCGGCGCTGGTCGTTCTCGGCGCCTCGATCGCATGGAGCCGGTCGGCGACCTTGGCGCGCGTGCTCGGCGCGATCGGCCTCCTGGCCGCGGCGCTGGCGGCCGCGGTGGCGGCGATCGACATCGTCGACATCATCGGCCTGGAGGAGGAGGTACCTGCGGAGGCGGCGGGGCTGTTCAGCTTCTCGGTGGGCCTCGGCCTCTACGTCGCCGCCGCCGGGTCGATCGTCGGGCTGATCGGGAGCGCGACCGCCCTGTTCGTGCGGGAGGAGGCCCCGCCGCCCTTCCAGCCCCCAGCCGCAACACCGACCGGGTGGTCGCCCGAGCCCGAGGAGCCTCCTCCCCCTCCGTCTTGGCCTCCGCCGTCGGGGAGCCCCCCGGCAGCCCCCGAGAGCTAGCTAGCGGGGCT
>DASUTZ010000033.1:0-5394 GCA_036374295.1 Actinomycetota bacterium | reverse complement strand
CACCGGGCCTGGGTCGTCCGCGACAGCCTCGCGAAGCTGGACCCCGGCACCGCGGACGGCCTCCGCGCCCTCCTCGCCGGCATCCGTCGCCGGCCCGCCGCGCCCTCGACGTCCGACGCCGCCGCCCTCGCCCAGCGCTTCGGCGCGATGGGCCTGGGCCGGCGCATGCCCGAGCCGCCACTGACATGAGGAACCACCGACCATGACCGACGGCCAGGGCACCATCCGCGCGAGCCGCATCGAGGACGAGATGAAGGTCTCGTACCTCGACTACGCGATGAGCGTCATCGTGTCGCGCGCCCTCCCGGACGTCCGCGACGGCCTGAAGCCCGTCCACCGCCGGATCCTCTGGGCCATGCTCGAGGACGGTCTGCGCCCCGACCGCCCCACGCGGAAGTCGGCCACCGTCGTGGGATCCGTGATCGGCCGCTACCACCCCCACGGCGACCAGGCCGTCTACGACGCGCTCGTCCGCATGGCGCAGGACTTCTCCCTCCGGTATCCGCTCGTGGACGGGCAGGGAAACTTCGGCGACATCCAGGGGAACCCTCCCGGCGCCTACCGGTACACGGAGTCGCGCCTCGATCCGCTGGCGATGGAGCTGCTGCGGGACATCGACAAGGAGACCGTCGACTTCCTCCCGAACTTCGACGGCAACCACCAGGAGCCGATCGTGCTGCCGGCGCGTTTCCCCAACCTCCTGGCCAACGGCGCGGCTGGGATCGCCGTGGGCATGGCCACGAACATCCCTCCCCACAACCTGGGCGAGGTGATCGACGCGGTGGTGGCGGCCGTGGACCAGCCCAACATCACGCCGGCCCAGCTCATGAAGCACGTCAAGGGACCGGACTTCCCCACCGGCGGCATGATCATGGGGAGGGACGGGATCAAGGACGCCTACCTCGCCGGGCGCGGCTCCCTGAAGATGCGTGGCCGGGTGGTCGTGGAGGAGGACTCGAAGGGCCGCCAGCGCCTCGTGGTCACCGAGGTGCCTTACCAGGTGAACCCGGCGAGGCTGGCCGAGAAGATCCAGGAGATGGTTAACGCCAAGCGCCTCCCCGAGGTGCCCGGCCGCGGGGTGCGGAACGAGACCTCGGGCCGGGGCGGGATGCGGATCGTCGTGGACCTCAACCGCGGCGCCAACCCCCAGATCGTCCTCAACAAGCTCTACAAGCACACGCAGCTCCAGGAGAACTTCGGGGTGATCATGCTCGCCCTCGTGGACGGGGTCCCCAGGGTCCTGACCCTCGCGGAGATGATCCGCCACTTCGTCGAGCACCAGATCGAGGTGCTGACCCGCCGCTCGAAGTACGAGCTCCGGAAGGCCGAGGAGCGGGACCACATCGTGGAGGGTCTCCTGAAGGCCCTCACGAACATCGACGAGGTCATCAAGATCATCCGGGGGGCCAAGGACGCCGACGACGCGCGGACGAAGCTGATGAAGCGCTTCAAGCTATCGGAGATCCAGGCGAACCACATCCTCGACATGCCCCTGCGACGTCTCACCCGTCTCGAGCGCACCAGGCTCGAGGACGAGCACGAGGAGTTGCAGGCCACGATCAAGCGCCTCAAGGCGCTCCTGAAGGACCCCAAGAAGATCCGGAAGCTCCTCAAGGACGAGCTCGCCGAGATCCGCGAGAAGTACGCCGATGAGCGACGGACCGAGATCCGGCGGGACGACGGCGAGATCGACATCGAGGACCTCGTGGCCAGGGAGGACGTGGTCATCACGGTCTCCCGGGCCGGCTACGTGAAGCGGATGCCGGTGACGGCCTACCGGAGGCAGGGCCGGGGCGGGCGCGGCGTGGCCGGAGGGAAGCTGAAGGAGGAGGACCTCGTGGCCCAGGTCTTCACCACCACTACCCGGCACTGGCTCCTGTTCTTCACGAACAGCGGGAAGGTCTACCGAGTGAAGGCCTACGAGGTTCCGGAGCAGTCCCGCACCGCCCGAGGTATCTACGCGGCCAACCTCCCCGGGGTCTCGGTCACGTCCGGCGAGCGGATCGCGGCCGTCCTGGCGATCGAGGACTACGACGCCGCCAAGTACGCGGTCTTCGCCACGAAGAAGGGGATGATCAAGAAGACCGCGCTCAAGGAGTACGACTCGCCGCGGACCGGCCTCGCCGCGATCAGGCTCCGCAAGGGGGACGAGCTGATCCGCGTGCGGCTCTCCAGCGGGCGCGACGACGTCGTGATGGTCTCCCGCGGGGGGAAGGCGATCCGGTTCAAGGAGAGCGCCGTGCGCGCGATGGGCCGCCAGACCAGCGGCGTGATCGGGATGCGGGTCCCGCCGAAGGACGAGGTCATCACGATGGTGCTGGCCCGGAAGGGCGAGGACCTCGTGACGATCACCGAGTCCGGGCTGGGCAAGCGCACGCCGATCTCCGAGTACCCGGTGAAGGGACGCGGGGGGCAGGGCGTGATCACGCACAAGCTCACGGCGAAGACCGGGAAGCTGGCCGGGGCCTTCTCGTCGATGAGGGACCAGGACGTCTTCGTCATCTCGACCTCTGGGATCGTGATCCGGGTCCCGGGGAAGGACATCAGGCAGACCGGCCGGCCGAGCCAGGGCGTGAGGATCATGCGCCTCGAGCCGAAGCAGAAGGTGGCCGTGGCCGCGCCGGTGATCGAGAGCGAGGAGCAGGAGGCCTGACGTGGGCGTCTGGCTCGCCGCCGGCGCGGCCACGGCCACCCTGCTCATCGGCCTCGTCCTCCGGACCAGGCTCCCCGCGCCCCTCGGCGTCGCCCTGATGGTGGCGGCCTCCGCGGCGCTGGCCTGGGGCGGCGTCCTCCTCCGGGAGGACCCCTCCGCCTTCGAGGCCGCCCTGGCCACGAGCGCGCTGGCGATCATGGGGCCTCTCCACGTCCGGATCGTCCTCGGGCCGTACGGCCCGCCGCGGTGACCCGCTCCCACGAGCTGCTCGAGCACACCGCGGACGTCGGGATCCTGGCCAGAGGCGATACCCGCGAGGAGGCCTTCGCTGCGGCCGCCGAGGGGCTCGCGGAGATCCTCGGCTCATGGTTCCCGGGCCGGGGCGAGGAGCGCGAGGTCCGGATCGAGGGGCTCGACGTCGAGGCCCTCCTCGTGGCCTGGCTGGACGAGCTCCTCTACCTCTCGGAGGCGGGCGACGCGGTCTTCGGCGGCTTCGAGGTGGATCGGGTGGGGGAGCGCGAGGTCCTAGCCCGGGCCCGGGTGGCCCCGCGGGCCGGTCGGGAGCTCGAGGGGCAGCACGTGAAGGCGGCCACGTACCACCGCCTCCGCGTGGCCCAGGAGCCGCCCGGGTGGACCGCTCGGGTCTTCCTCGACGTCTGATTCGGAGGGACCAACCGGGGGGTAGGTAGACTCCGGGTGTCCATGCAGCTCGAACCGCTGGATCCGTTCGTCTGGCGCGTCCCCATGGGGACGGTCCCGGGCATGCGGGTGCCCGGGATCGTGTTCGCCACCGAGGTGCTGGCCAGGGCCATCGAAGGGGACAACGCGATCGAGCAGGTAGCAAACGTAGCCACGCTCCCCGGGATCGTCGGCGCCTCCTTCGCCATGCCCGACATCCACTGGGGCTACGGATTCCCCATCGGAGGGGTGGCCGCCACCGATCCGGAGCGGGGAGGGGTGGTCTCGCCGGGCGGCGTGGGCTTCGACATCGCCTGCGGGGTGCGTCTGCTCCGCTCGGAGCTCACGCTCGACGACGTCGACGATCTTCGCGGGCTGGTGGCAGCGCTGGGAGGTCGGGTGCCGCGAGGAGTGGGGGAGCGGGGACGGATGCGCCTGTCGCGAAGCGAGGTGGAGAAGGTGCTGACCGAGGGCGTCCGCTACCCGCTGTCCCAGGGGATGGGGTGGCAGGAGGACGAGGAGCTGTGCGAGGACTTCGGGGTCCTCGAGGACGCGCTCCCGGACGAGGTCTCCGATCGGGCGATCGAGCGGGGCGCCCCCCAGCTCGGCTCGCTCGGCGCGGGCAACCACTTCCTGGAGGTCCAGGTCGTGGAGGAGGTCCTCGACGAGCGCGCCGGGAACGTCATGGGCCTCTTCCCCGGCCAGGTCTGCGTCATGCTGCACTCGGGCTCCCGGGGCCTGGGCCACCAGGTCTGCACCGACTACCTCAAGCTCGTGGACGCGGCGATGCGGGCGGAGGGGATCGAGGTCCCCGATCGCCAGCTCGCCTGTGTCCCCGTGCAGAGCGAGGTGGCCCGCCGCTACCTGGGCGCGATGTTCGCCGCAGCGAACTTCGCCCGGGCCAACCGCCACGTCCTGGCCCATCTCGTCCGGGAGACGTTCGAGGCCTTCCTCGGGCGCTCGGCGCGGGAGATGGGGCTCCGCCTCGTGCACGACGTGGCGCACAACCTGGCCAAGATGGAGGAGCACGAGGTGGAGGGGGAGCGCCGGCTCCTCTGCGTTCACCGCAAGGGCGCCACGCGGGCCTTCGGCCCCGGCAGTCGCGAGATCCCCGAGCCCTACAGGCGGATCGGGCAGCCGGTGATCATCCCCGGAAGCATGGGGACGGCCTCCTACGTCCTGGTCGGGACCGACGAGCCCACGGCCTTCGCATCGACCTGCCACGGGGCCGGCCGCGCGATGAGCCGGACGCAGGCCAAGAAGCGGATGTCCGGGAAGGAGCTTGTCAAACAGCTCGAAGGGGAAGGGATCGTCATGGCGGCCTCCAAGCCCCGGCTGCTTGCCGAGGAGGCTCCCTACGCGTACAAAGACGTGAGCCAGGTCGTCGATGCGTGCGAGGGCGCGGGTCTCTCCAGGAAGGTGGCCCGCCTCCGTCCCGTCGGCGTCGTGAAGGGATAGGGATGGCGACGATCCAGGAGACGAGACGAGGCTCGCCCGCGGCGGCGGGCGGACCCGCGCCCCGGCGGATCCGGGTGGCGATCAGGCGCGTCAACCCCTGGTCGGTGCTGAGGTTCTCGCTGCTCTTCTACTTCTGCCTGATGCTCGTCTTCGTGATCGGGCTGGCGATCCTCTACATGGTGGTGGACGCCCTGGGCGTCGTGACCTCGCTGGAGCAGCTACTGGAGAGCCTGGGATTCGGGGGCGACGCGGGCTTCGAGGTGAACGGAGGGTTCCTCTTCCGGACGATCTTCCTGATCGGCCTCGTCTCCGTCGTGATCTGGTCCGCGCTCACGCTCTTCTTCGCATTCCTCTACAACCTGATCTCGGACCTCGTCGGAGGCATCGAGGTCACCCTCGCGGAACGCCGCTGACCGCTGTATTGACGCTTTCGAGGGGGCGCAAGTACGCTGAGCCCGGACCTCGGGCCTGTAGCTCAGGCGGTTAGAGCGCACCCCTGATAAGGGTGAGGTCGGTGGTTCGAGTCCACCCAGGCCCACGCACGCGAAAGGAGGAACGATGGGCGAGGAGAAGAAGAGCGGGAAGAAGAGGTTCTTCCTCTGGGC
>DASUTZ010000032.1:0-14180 GCA_036374295.1 Actinomycetota bacterium | reverse complement strand
GCTCGGCCTCGACCCGCTGATCCAGCAGCACGTCTACCGGCTCCTGGCCGAGACGAAAGCCGACGGCCGGACCGTGTTCCTCTCCTCCCACAACCTCCCCGAGGTCGAGCGGACCTGCGACCGCGTCGGGATCATCCGCCGCGGCCGGCTCGTCGCGGTCGAGGACGTCCGGGAGATCCGCTCGCGGGCGCTGCGGGAGATGGAGATCCACTTCGCCGCGCCGCCGACGGGCAACGGGTTCTCGCGGCTCCCCGGGGTCCGCGCGGTCCACGTCTCCGGTGAGTCCGTCCGGATGCAGGTCGAGGGAGAGGTGGACGCGGTGGTGAAGGAGGCCGCGAAGCACCGCGTGGTCTCGATCACGACCCGCCAGCCCACGCTCGAGGAGATCTTCCTCGCGTTCTACGGGGAGGAGGAGGCGTGATGGCGAGCATCTTCGTGAAGGCGCTCCGCGATCGGCGACGCGTGCTGATCTGGTGGGCGCTGGGCATGATCGCCACCGCCCTGATGCTCGCCTCGTTCTATCCGACGATCCGGGAGACCGGGGAGGACCTCAACGCCTACATCGAGAACCTGCCGGAGGCGCTCCGGGCGATCGTGCTGTCGGGGGGAGGCGACTTCACCTCGGGGCCGGGCTACCTGAACAGCGAGCTCTTCTCGTTCATGCTCCCGCTGATCGTGCTCGTGTTCAGCGTGGGGATGGGGGCCGCGGTGGTGGCGGGAGAGGAGCGCGAGGGCCGCCTCGAGCTCATGGTGTCGAGCCCCGTCACCCGCCGCAGGATCGTCCTGCAGAAGCTGGCCGCGATCCTCGTCGGGATGATCGGCCTGGGGATCGTCCTCTGGGCCACGCTGGCCGTCGGCGTCGAGGTCTGGGACATCCCGGTGGATCACGCGAACCTGGTGGCGGCCTGCGCGATGGCGGTGTTCCTGGGGTGGGTGTTCGGGGCGCTCGCGCTGGCCGTGGGCGCGGCCACGGGGCGCCGGGGCATGGCGATCGGGATCCCCGCCGCGGTGGGCGTGGCCACGTATCTCGTCAACGGCCTGGCACCCCTGTCCGACGCGCTCGAGTTCTGGCGGCCGCTCTCGCCCTTCTACTACTACGCGGCCGATCAGCCCATCCGCAGCGGCATCGACCTCGGGGACGCCGGTATCCTCCTCGCCCTCACCGTCATCCTGGGCGTCGCGGCCGTGCTCGCCTTCGACCGCCGGGACCTGGCCACATGAGCAGCGAAGAGAACGGCCAGCCCCGCTGGCGCCCGGGCATCCCGACCGTGCTGGTCGTGGCCTCGATCCTCGTCGCGCTGGTGGCCGTCTCCGCTCTGCTGTACGTGCTCTTCCGGGAGACGGAGGGGCCGGGGGAGGTCCTGCGCGACTTCGCCGAGGCGCTGGCCGAGGACGACTGCCCGGGCTCCTACGACCTCCTGGACCCGAGCGTCCGAGCCTCGATCACGGAGGACGAGTGGTGCGACGAGGTGCCCGGCCTCGCGGCGAAGCTGTCACCGGAGTTCGAGATCGAGCGCGTCATCCTCAGCGAGGGCGACGCGCGCGTTGAGGTTTCGGGCCCCGAGACGACGACCGGGGCGTGGTTCCTGCGGCGGCAGGGTCGGTCCTGGGCCGTGCTCGGGGGCGGCGACGCGATCGAGTTCCCGACCGAGCTGCCGACCTAGAGGACCGGCAGCCCCAGGGTCTTGGCCACGTTCTGCCGAAGGATCTCCGACGTCCCCTCGTACAGCCGCATGGCCCGGACGTCCCGGTACCAGACCTCGAGGCCGAGCTCGGTCATGTACCCCTGGCCGCCGTGGACCTGGATGGCCCTGTCGGCGATCCTGCCCACCGCCTCCGTGGCCGCCAGCTTGGCCAGCGCTCCCTCCCCGCGGCCGTCGGCCCCGTCGTCGACGTCGGCCGCCAGCTTGTAGACGAGGAGCCTCGCCTGCTCGAGCTCGGCGTAGGAGTCCACGACCATCCCCTGCACGTACTGGTTGGCGCCGATCGGCCGGTCGAAGGCGATCCTCGACCCGGCGTACTCCCTCATCCGCTCCAGGAGGTGCCCCGCGACCCCGAGGGCCGTCGCGGCGATGCCGAACCGGGCGCCGTTGATGCCCTTCACGGCGGAGTAGAAGCCGGCGCCGACCTCCCCCAGCACGGCCTCGTCGGAGACCTGGCAGTCCTCGAACGTCAGCTCCACGGGGTTCTGCAGCGGCGACATCGTGCGCTGGACCCGGGTCACGCTGTAGCCCGGGACGTCGGCGTCCACCAGGAACGCCGTGATGCCTCCGCGGGCGCCCTTCTCCTGGTCCGTGACGGCGAAGACGAGGGCGAAGTCCGCCGAGTCCCCCGCGCTGATGAAGTGCTTCCGGCCGTTCAGGACCCAGCCTCCGTCGGTCCTGTCGGCCCGCGTGCGGATCCGGGTGGCGTCGGAGCCGGCCTCGGGCTCGGTGAGCGCGAAGCAGGTGAGCTTGTCGGCGGTCATGAGCGGCGCCAGGTACTTCTCGCGCTGCTCCGGGGTGCAGTCGAGGTGCACGCGGCTGGGGCCGGAGACGATGGGGAGGATCGTCTCGGCGTGGGCCAGGACGAGCCCGCTGCGCACCGCCTCCTCGGCCAGCAGCACCTGCCCCAGGAACGGCAGATCCATCCCGCCGACCTCCTCCGGCATGTGGATCCCCCAGAACCCGAGCTCGGCGGAGCGCTTCCGGAGCTTCGCTCGCTCGTCCTTGATGAACGAGTAGTCGCCCTCCTGGATCTGCTGGGCGAAGGCTTCCTCAACGGGGCCGATCTCGCGTTCGACGAACCGCCGGAGCGTGCTGCGGAGCTCGAGGAGCTCCTCGGGGATGTTGAGCAGGGCCACGGGGCCTCCTCCGTTCGCCTGTCGGAACCTACCGAGGCGTAGGTTATCACGGGTGCAGCCCTACCGAACCTCCGCCAGCTCGCGAGGGGCGTGGTTGAGGCGGCGCGCGCCCTCCTCGGTGACGACCACGATGTCCTCGATCCTGACGCCGAGGTCTCCCTCCAGGTAGATCCCCGGCTCGATCGAGAAGCACATCCCCGGTCGCAGCTCCTCGCGGTTCCCGGTGACGATGTAGGGGTCCTCGTGGGCCTCCAGGCCGATCCCGTGCCCGGTCCGGTGGATGAACCGATCGCCGTAGCCGGCGCGCTCGATCACCTGGCGAGCGGCGCGATCCACGTCCTCGGCCGGGACGCCCGGATAGACGGCTCGGAGGGCCTCCTCCTGGGCCTCGGACACGACCTCGTGGACCTCGCGGAGCCGCGGCGGCGCCTTCCCCACCGCCACCGTCCGGGTCATGTCCGAGCAGTAGCCTCCGGAGGTGCCGCCGAAGTCCATCACCACCGCGTCCCCCGCTCGAAGGGACCGGTCAACCGGGTCGTGGTGGGGGCTGGCCGCGTTGGGGCCGGAGCCCACGATCGCGAACTCGACCCGCTCCAGCCCCAGCTCGAGCATCAGATCGCCCAGCCGCCCGGCCACCTCGCGCTCGGTCGTCCCCTCGATCCTCTCCTCCATGAGGCGGCGGAAGGCTTCGTCGGTGGCCCGTGCGGCTCGGGCCAGCATGTGGAGCTCGTGCCGGTCCTTGATCGCGCGGAGCGGGCCGAGGACGCGCGAGGCCGTCGTCGCGCGAGCCTTGGGGACCGCTCGCTGGATGCCGAGGAGGTGCGAGGCCCACATCCTCTCGGAGCAGGCCAGCTTCGTCGCCTTGCTCCCGACGACCTTCGCTACGAGGGCGTAGGGGTCCTCGGTCTCGCCCCAGGAGCGGATCTCGGGGACGTGGCGGGCCAGGCGCTGCTCGGCGAGCGGCTGCTCCAGCCCGGGGACGACGAGGACGGGATCGCGCTCGGGACGGATCACGAGGCACGTCAGCCGCTCCAGCGGCGGCGGGTCGTAGCCCGTGAGGTAGACGAGGTCGGCCGAGGGCGTGACGAGCAGGGCGTGGAGGCCGGCCTCCGCCGTGGCCTGGGCGGCCCGACGGAGCCGCTCCGTGTGCTCTCGTCCCATGAGGCCCACCATGATACGGACCGATCGGGCCGCCCCGGGCCGGTCCGATAGACTCCCCGGCATGGCGTGGAAGCAGCAGCGACTCGGCCCGCGGCTGGTCGAGGCCGCGCGCTCCGGCGACCGGTACCGCGACGTCCACCTGGTCCTCGGCGGGACGGGGGCCGTCGGCGGGACGGCGGTGCTCCAGCTTCTCTCGCTCTACGAGGAGATGTTCTCGGTGGCCCCTCCCGGGCCCGACGACGTCCCCGTGCTCGTGGCCACCGGCGTGACCGGCGACGAGATCAGCGCCTTCACGCGGCGGCTCTTCCGGTTCGTGGAGTCGAGACACGGGGCCGAGGCGCTCCCCGAGCGGGTCCGGCGAGGCTACCTGACGCACTCGGGGGTGTTCGTCGCCCTCGAGCGGTTCATGGTGACGGTGCTGCCCGCCCTGCGCCGCCTTCGCCAGGTGCCGCCCGAGGAGCGTCCGGGCGTGATCGAGGAGCTCCTCGCGGAGCTCGGGACCACCCAGGAGGGCGCGGCCGACGCGATCGCCGAGACGGTCTCGCAGGCCCGGCCCTTCAGCTCGTTCCTCCGGGCCTACCGCGACGAGCACCTTGACGGGGACCGATTCCGTTCCGTCGTCGTGGGGATCCCGATCCCCAGCCTCATCGCCTACCACCAACAGGAGCTCGACGAGGCCGCCGACCACCTCCGCGGGCTGACGCCCGACCGGCTCGAGAACCTCAAGCAGCGGTTCATCGCGGCCCTGCGTGACGATCTCGTGGAGGTCCAGGCCTCGCTGGCGGACGAGGTCCTGATCGCCCACACGACGGGGGTGGGCGGGATGTACGACCCGCGTTCCGACGGAGGCTCCCAGATCCGGCTGGGGTTCGCCCACGCCGCCCTGGACCGGGCGCTGGCCGAGAAGGCCCGCTTCGCCCAGGAGCTCACCGACCTGTACTCGCAGGCGGGGATCAAGGTCCTGGTGACCGCAGCGGCGATCGGGATCGACGAGGTGAAGGTGCGCGAGCGGGTCCCGCTCCACCGAGGGGTCCGCCACCGGCTGTTCGAGGCCCCGGTCGAGCTCTTCCCCGGCGCGAAGGCCTCCCAGCCGCGCGAGTCGAAGGCCAGCCGCAGGGCGGGACGGCCCGTCCCAGCGGCCCAGCACATGCGCGTCTTCCCCCCGATCACCGTGCCGTTCGACGATCCGCCCAGCGAGCCGGCCCGGTTCGAGCCGGGCGACGAGCTCGCGCCCACGTACACGATCCGGAGCGGCGAGAACGGCTTCTTCAGCGTTGCCGACGCCGAGTCCCTCTACCGGGTGATGAAGGTGGCCTCGGCCAGCGAGCTGGGGCTGCTGCTGGCCACGGTGGGGCTGCTCGGCGACGACCCGTCGCGCCCGTGGTTCGAGGGGAACGTCTGCTACTACGGCGAGACCGACAACAGCCGGCAGGTCTTCGACTTCCTCTCCCAGCCCACGCTGCGCAGGACCCAGCTCTCGGGGCTCGAGCCGATGTCGCTACAGGACCTGGGCTCGGCCAAGCACCAGGGCGAGCTCCACACGCTGGCCCTCCTGATCCTCCTCCATCGCCTGAGGACCCTCGACGTGGACGCGATCGACCCCTACGTGGACCTGGAGCGGTTCGACCCGAGGGCCTTCTTTGAGCAGCGGTCTCGGACGCTGACGTTCGAGCAGCTCGCGCTGTGGGAGCCGGCGGAGCTGCTGCGCGACATGCAGAGCCTGGCCGCGGCGGAGAGCCCCGACGACCTGCTCCCCCTGGCGCCGCACCGAGAGCACGAGCTGTTCCCTCGCCGGGCGGAGGCGGTGCGCAGGGTCCTGGCGGAGGCCCTGAAAGCCGTGTGGACCGGGCCGTCCCTCGGGCTACCGATCCTCTACGAGCGGGACGGGGCCTCCTACCTGCGGACGGGCTACTACGTCGCCCCTCTCGACCTGCTCGTGACCGACGCCGACGCGGTCGCGGTGTGGATGCGGAAGGCTCACGCGGAGAGCGGCAACCCCGCGCCGTTCGAGGACTTCCGCGACTACCATCTCGCCGTGGGCGGCTTCGTGGACGTCCGGCCCCACGCCATCGTCTGCTCCGCCAAGAGCGACCGCGAGGACCTCACGGGACGCGTGGCTCGATTCACGGACGAGCAGGGCCTCCGCGACCACCTGCGGACGCTGCAGCCCTACTCGTTCTTCTCCACCTGCGGGATGGTGGCTGTCCTGCATCGACTCAGGGCACTCTACGGGCTCCTCAGGGAGTCGATGCTCGAGCTCGGGACCCTCCACGAGTGGCGCTGGAGCATGCCGCGCGACGCAGCCGGCCACATGATCGTCCTGCCGGGGGCCGTCGAGGCGCTCCGCATGGTGGCGGAGGGGCTGGAGAAGTCGACGGGGGCGGAGCGCCTCGACGGCCCCTGGGGCTACGAGCGCCGGCCGGTCCCCGACCGCCGCGGCACGATCCCCGGGGTCCACGACCGTTAGATCTTCAGGCGGAGGGCCTCCTTCAGGACCGTCACCCTGACCGGGGTCTCCCCGAGGGGGATCCCGTCGGCCTCCACCGGGATCGGCCGATCCGACTCCACGACGATCTCCGCCCCGAGCATCTCCTTGATCTGCGGATCGGGAAGGTGCTCCCCCCGGTAGATGCTGGGGAGGATCGTGAACGCCTGCGACTTCGGGCCGATCGAGACCTGCACGTCGAGCCTCCCGTCACCTGGATACGACTTCGGGGAGACCCGCATCCCGCCGTTCAGGAACTGACCGTTGGCGATCACGACGCTGTGGGCGCGCTCCTCGAACTCCCGCTTGTCCGCGCGCACCCGCAGGTTCGAGACGCGGTAGCCGATCACCGACCGCCAGAAGCCGAGGAACTGGCGTCCGCGACCGAGCCACTCGGGCAGGGCCGCGGCGCGCCGGACGGCGAGCCCTCCCAGGCCGACCTGCGCCGCGTTGACGAAGTATCGCGATCTCCCCTCGGCCCCGTAGGTGATCCTCGCCACGTCGATCGGGTACGTATGCTCCCCCAGCAGGTGCCTCGCCCCGGTCGTCACCTGATCGGGGAGGCCGAAGGTCCGCACGAAGTCCGACCCAGACCCCCCCGCCATCGCTCCCACGACGAGGTCCTCGGCGATCGGCCCGTCCCCGTCCATGAGCCCGTTCACGACCTCGTTCAGGGTCGCGTCGTCGCCCACGGCGACCACGAACCGCTCCCCCGATTCCACCGCCTCCCGGGCCAGCCGGGAGGCGTCGCCGGGCTTCTGCGTCTCCTCGATCCGATACTCGAGGCGGCCCGCCACGATCCGCCGCTCCAGCTCGGGCATCTCGCGCCCCACCTCCCCACGCCCGGCGCGCGGATTCACGATCAGGACGAGGGGGCCGAACGGGCTGGGCATGCCTACAGGCCCGTGTACGCCACGACGCCGCGGTTCACGGCCGTCCGCGCCTCGTGGACGCGAGACGCGAGGTCCTCGTCTGCCACGTCCTCGATCATGCGGAGGAGGTCGATCAGCTGCTTGCAGGTGCGGACGAAGTCGCCCGGCGCCATCTCGGTCTCTCGGAGCGCGTCCTCCAGCGCCTTCCCCTCGGCCCAGTGGAACGCGGGCTCGGCGAACCCCGCGTCGAGCTCCCGGCACAGCTCGACGCCGGCCCGCTCCTCGGCCCTCCGGACCTCGAGGTACAGCGACCGGAGCCGCTCGAACCGCGCCTCGACCTCGACCGTGGGAAGCGTGGGCGACCGGGGCGTCCGCTCCCGGGACTCGTAGACCACGGTGGAGACGAGGGCGGCGACCTCCGCCGGGGTCAGGCCGTCGAGGACGCCGTCCTCGATCGCCTCGGCCACCAGGATGTCGCCTTCCCCGTAGATCCGCGTGAGCCGCTCCCCCTTCGGGGTCAAGGAGAAGTCCGAGACGTAGCCCAGCGACGTTAGGACCTCCAGCACCCTGTCGAGCTGCCGGGCGAGCGAGTCGGTCCTGGCCCGGATCCGCCGCTCCAGGCCCCGCACCCGGCGGCGCAGCTTGGAGGCGCGCCGCGCCCACCGCTCGTGCTCTTCGAGGTCCGGGCACGAGGCCACCGGATGCTTCCGAGCCCGGCCCTCAAGCTCCTCGGCTCGGCTCAGGGCCTCACGCTGGGGACCTCCGCGGCGTCGCTTCGGAGGCCGGACGTTCATGGACACGAGCTTCGCGGACACGTCGCGCCGGTAGCGGGCGCTCCGTGCAGACCCCCGCTTCGGCAGCTGAACGCGAGCCAGGGATTCGGGCGGGTCCTGGAAGTCACGGGGCGTGGCGCGGAACGCCTTCCGATCCTGGGTGAGGACCGAGGGCCGCCCCTCGCGGTTCGCCAGCACGACGGCCAGGCCTCGCCTGCGGGCCCTGGGCACGAAGATCACGTCACCGGGCCGGAGCCTCCCGAGAGCGTTCTTGATCTCCTCCTGGCGCCGGCGCTCCTCCGTCCGGTCGGCCTCCCGGCGGAGCTCCTGGGCCTCCTCCAGCATCCCCCAGTACTCCTCGAAGTCGCCGCGGTCGCAGGCCAGCCGCTCCGAGTATCCGGAGAGGCCCGCCCGGTCGCGCTCGGCCTGGCGCTCCAGCGCCACCACCGCCCGGTCGGCCTGGAACTGGCCGAACGAGGAGTTCAGAAGGTGACGCGCCTCCTCCAGCGTGTAGTTGCGGACGAGGTTCACGGTCATGTTGTAGGAGGGGCGGAACGAGGAGGTGAGCTCGTAGGTGCGCTGGCTGGCCAGCCCCGCCACCCGCTCGAACTCGACCTGTCGCTGGTGGAGGACGACCGCGTAGCCCAGGTCGTCGATGCCCCGCCGGCCCGCGCGCCCCGTGAGCTGCGTGTATTCGCCGGGCGTCAGGACCTCGTGGCGCTCCCCCGTGAACTTGAAGAGGTCCTCGATCACCACCGTCTTGGCCGGCATGTTGATGCCGAGCGAGAGCGTCTCCGTGGCGAAGACGATCTTGACCAGCCCCCGGGCGAACAGCTCCTCCACCGTCTCCTTGAAGACCGGCAGCATCCCGGCGTGGTGGGCGGCGACCCCGGCGGTCATCGCCTCGCGCAGCTCGTAGAACCCGAGGGTCTGGAGGTCCTCCTCGTCCATCCACGCGGTCCGCATCTCCACGAACTCCCGGATGCGCTCCTGCTCTTCCGCGCTCGTGAGGCGGATCCCGGCCTCCATCGCGTACTCGACGCTGCGGTCGCAGCCGGCGCGGGAGAAGACGAAGTAGATCGCCGGGAGGATGCCCTCGCGCTCCAGGACCCGGATCACCTCCTCGCGCCGCGGCACGTAGACGCGGCGATGCCCCTCCCTGGGTCGGCCCCGCCGTTCGTAGTACCGGCGACCGTCGCGTCTGTGGTACTCCTTCACCCGGAGCTCGCGCTGGGAGAGCGAGACGAGGTACGGGTTGGGTGAGAGGTGGCCGTCCTCCTCGACGTGCATCGGGTGGAGCTCTCGCCCGGTCATGTAGAGGTGCTCGAGCGGGACCGGCCGGCGCTCCTCCACGATCACCCGGGTCGCACCGCGCAGGGTGGTGAGCCACTCGCCGAACTCCTCGGCGTTGGAGACCGTCGCCGAAAGGGCCACCACGGAGACTACGAGGTCGAGGTGGATCAGGATCTCCTCCCAGACCGGGCCCCGGTACGGGTCCTGCAGGTAGTGGACCTCGTCCATCACGACGACCTCGAGGTCGCGGAGGGTGGAGCTCTGCTGGTACAGCATGTTCCGGAGGATCTCGGTGGTCATCACGACGATCGAGGCCTCGGAGTTGATCGAGTTGTCGCCGGTGAGGAGCCCCACCTCGGAGGCCCCGTACCTCGCCACGAAGTCCCCGTACTTCTGGTTGGAGAGGGCCTTCAGCGGCGTGGTGTAGAAGGCCTTCCGGCCGCGGGAGAGGGCCTGCTCGATCGCGTACTCGGCCACGACCGTCTTCCCCGACCCCGTGGGGGCCGCCACGAGCACCGACTCGCCGAGGGCCAGCGCCTCGATCGACCGGCGCTGGTAGTCGTCGAGTGGGAAGGGATAGCGGGAGGCGAAGCGTTCGGGGTCCATCGCCCCCATCCTCCCACGCGATCCCGTCAGGTGCGGCGAAGGAGGCCCCGCGCGGCCTCCAGGAACCCTTCGGGGTCCTCCAGGTTCGAAAGGTGCCCGGCTCCATCGAGCACGACCAGCTCGGCGTCCGGGATCGCCGCCGCCATCGCCTCGGACATCGCGGGCGGCGTGAGGGTGTCCTCGGAGCCGACCACGACGGTGGTGGGGACATTGATCCCGGGCAGGTCCGGTCGGGAGTCCGGCCGCTCGGCCATGCCCAGCGAGGCGAGGGCGATCGCTTCCCCCGGCTGGCGCGCGATCCACCCCTTGACCCCTTCCCAGAGGGCGTCGGAGGCCCCCGCGGACAGCAGTGGCGGCGGGCTATCGACCATGACCCCGCTCCCCCCTTCCCGGACCCGCTCGGCCAGGTCGCGGCGCTTGGCGCGCCCCTCCTCGTCGTCGGGCTCCGCCCGCGTGTCCACGAGGAGCAGGCCGGCCACCCGATCCCGATGTCGTCGCCACATCTCGAACGCCGCGTAGCCACCCATCGAGCACCCACCGATCACCGCACGGTCGATCCCGACCCGGTCCATGGCGGCTGCAACGGCGTCGGCCATCCGGGACACCGTCAGCGGACCGCTCGGGAGGTCCTCCCCCCCGAAGCCGGGCAGGTGGGGAGCGAGCGTCCGAGCTTCGCCGGCGAGGTCCGCGACCTGCCGCTGCCACATCGCGGCGTCCACGGGGAAGGCATGGATCAGGACGAGGTCGGTCACGGGGCGATCACCTCCAGGGTTCGGGGCTCCACGGTGAGGGTCACGGGGAGCGGTCCGAAGCGCTCCCCGTCCGCGTACACGTCGAAGGGGCGCGAGGCCTCGAGCTCGACCTTGCGAGACCGCAGCATCGTCACGTCGCGGTGGGTGACGTGGGTGCCCCGGTAGACGCTGGGGAACGCGGCCACGAAGCTCCTCCTCGACATCGCCCCGACCACGCACAGATCGAGGAGACCGTCGTCCATCTCGGCGTCGGGGCAGACCATCATCCCTCCCCCGTAGGAGGCGGCGTTGGCCACGGCGACCATCATGGCGTGGAGGCGGAGGTCCTCGTCGTCGGTGACCACCCGGAACTCGGCCGGCTCGAAGGTCCGCAGGGTCCGCATCAGGGCCACGACGTACTTCAGCGTCCCGGTGAGATGGCGCATCCGGTTGGCCACCTGGTTCGTCTCGGAGTCGAAGCCCGCTCCCGCCACGCACACGTAGGATCGCGTCCAGCCCGCGCCCTCCACGCGGACGGTATCCACCGCGCGCTGGGCTCCGCGCTCCAGGAGGCCGATCGAGCGGAGGGGGCGCCGGTGATCCAGGCCGAGGCGGCGGGCGAAGTCATTGCCGGTGCCGGTGGGCACGATGGCCAGGGGGACGCCGGTGCCGACCAGCGCGTTGGCGCACGCGCTCACGAGCCCGTCCCCGCCCAGGGCCACGACCGCCTCCGCCGCCGCGTCCACGGCCTCGCGGGCCGCGCGCTGGGGGTGGCTCCCGTCCTCGGTGACGACGACGCGGTACGCACGTCCCAGCGAGCCGAGGGCCTGGATCGCGCGGGGCATCATCCGGCGGCCCTTCCCCCCGCCGGACGAGGGGTTGGCCACCAGGACGATCACGGCGTCACCCGGTGGGCTCGGGGACCGGGGCCTCGGGAACGGGGACCTCTCCCGGCCCGGGGACGCCGAACGGGTTGCTCCCCGGGAGCTGGGTCTGGAGCCCGGGCGTGCCCTCGTCCAGCTCCACGTCCACCCGCTCGTTGAGGTAGATCAGGTAGCCGCTCTGGACGGTCCCAGCCGCGGTCTGGAGATCGCCCTGGAGGGCGACGATCGCCTCGGCCACCCGGGCCTCGCGCTCCTCGTCGAGGAGCGCGGGGACCCCCTGGAGGAGCACCTCGAAGAACTCCAGGCCGCCTGAGATCCGCTCGATCGACCTGCGGAGGTCGCGGCGGTCGGTCTCGATCGCCCCGAGGTCGTCCCTGGCGACAGCGAGGTCCTCCTCCCAGCGGGTGATCTGGCGCCTCACCCGGCGCTCCCGCGCCTCCCCCGCCTGGATCTCGAGCAGCGTCGTGCTCAGCTGCGGGAGGACGACGAGGGACTGCCCGGAGACCTGGGCCACGGGGGCCACGGCGCGCTCGAGCTCATCGCCCACCCGCTCCACCTCTTCCTGTGCGGCCCGGCGCTCGGCGTCCGCCCGGAGCGCCGCAATGACCCCGAAGGCCAGCCCCGTGACGGCCAGCACGAGCAGGCCGATCAAGCTCCAGCGCACCCACGTGCGCTGGAAGAACGGCTTCTTGGGGACGACGAGCGTGGGCCTGGGCGCGACGGCCCTCGCCCTCGATCGGCCTCCTCTCGAGCGCTTCTTGCCCTTGATCGCCATCAACCGACCTCAGCGCTTGAAGAACCTGGCCACCAGGATGGCGGCCTCGTAGAAGAGTATCAACGGGACGGTCATGAGGAGCATCGTGTAGGGGTCCTGCGTGGGCGTCACCAGCGCTGCGAAGACCACCAGCCCGAGGTACACGTAGCGGCGCCACGTCCGCATCTGATCGCTCGTGATGACCCTGGCCGCCGCCAGGAAGATCATCAGCAAGGGGAATTCGAAGGACAGCCCGAAGGCGAGGGCCACCATCATGATGAAGCCCACGTACCGATCCACCGTGAGAAGCGGGACGAGGCTCTCACCTCCGAAGCCGAGCAGGAACCGCAGGCCTCGAGGGATGATCGCGTAGGCGAAGACGACCCCGCCCGCGAACAGAGCCACGGAGAGGAGGACGAACGGCGCCCCGAGGCGTCGCTCGCGCTTCGTCAGCCCCGGCGTCACGAAGGCCCACACCTGGTACAGGATCAGCGGCAGCGCGAACATGAGGCCGCTGAAGAACCCCACCTTGAGGAACGTTATGAAGGGATCGGTGGGGCTCGAGTAGACGAGCCTTCCCTGGAGAGCCCCCTCCGGGCGAGATCCCGGCGGGAGCTCGGCTAGGGCCCGACGATACGGACGCAGGATGACCTCGAGGATGTCCTGGTAGAAGACGAACCCGATTACCGACATCACGAGGATCGCCACGAGCGCCACGAAGATCCTGGTGCGCAGCTCCTCGAGGTGCTCGACGACCGACATCGATCCTTCGGGATCGCGCCGCCGCCGGCGTGGGATCAGGCGCATGGCGAAGCTCGCTCCGGGAGCGCCGCCCGCCTACTCGGGCGGTCCACCCGTCTCCGGCTCCGGCTCCTCCTGGGGGGCGGTCTCGGAGGTCTGGCCGTCTGAGATCGGAGGACGCCGCCGCCGCGCCGGCGCGCGACGGGGCGGCTCCAGGTCCTGCTCGAACTCGGCCTTGAGGCTGGAGGTCGCCCGACGGAACTCCCGGAGCGACTTCCCCACCGTGCGCCCGATCTCGGGCAGTCTGCGCGGCCCGAACACGAGCAGGGCCACGAGCAGGATGACGATGATCTCTCCGAAGCCGAGGTTGGGCATCTCGGATCTATCTTATCCCGGCGCCAGTGGGTCGTCCGGGTCCACGGGGACCACAGGGTGGGGCCGACCGCGCGAGCCGCCGGCCGTGCCTTCCCTCTGCAGCTCCACGAGGCGCCGGCTCGCGCGGTCGGCCCCACCCTGGATCTCCATCAGGATCGGCTGGAGCTCCTCCTGGAGCTCGACGATCGACGTCACCACCCGCTTCATCTGCCTGACGAGGGAGACGACGGCGACCACGAGCACGAGCAGGGTCGCGAGCGCCACGGCGATCACGAACGCCAGCGGGATCACGCGGGTCAGGATAGCAGGGGCTCAGCCCGCGGATCGCGCGAGCTCCTCGAACCAGTCGTCCTGCTGCAGGAGGAAGTGGAAGTCGATCAGGTCGTCGAGCGTGAAGGCGGGGTCATCGTGGGCCACGCGGACGTCCTCCCGCAGAGCCTCCTCGAAGGTTGGCTGGTGACCGCGGACGGAAGGGTGGTCCATGCTCACGACCTCGTGAGAGACCTCCCGCACCTCCACCCCGGCCGAGAGCAGCAGCATGACCACCTTGCGGTCGGCGCGCTTCTCGACGGTGTCCTCGCAGCGCGGGCAGACGAACCGGTAGGTTCCCTCGGTGGTCCCGGCCTCGACGACGAGGACGACGGAGGCGGCGCCCATCTCCAC
>DASUTZ010000031.1:0-12729 GCA_036374295.1 Actinomycetota bacterium | reverse complement strand
ACGGAGCCGCCGCCGGCCGCCCACGACGCCGGCCCCGCGTGGTCGCCGGACGGCTCGCGCGTCGCGTTCTCGCGGGCCCTCCCGGGACGGACGCCGGACCTGTTCGTCGTGGATGCCGACGGCGCCGGCCTCCGGCGGCTCACCTCGGGCGATCCGCTCGAGGCGTCACCCGCGTGGTCGCCGGACGGCTCGCGCGTCGCGTTCGAGCGCTGCTGCCCCAACGGGTCGTCGGAGATCTACACGGTCGACGTGGAGGGGGGCGTGGAGAGCAACCTGACCGCGTCTCCCGCTCACGAGGCCTCGCCCGCTTGGTCGCCCGACGGGGCCCGGATCGCCTTCGTCCGCGCCCCGGCCTCTGGCGGCCGCGACCTGTACACGATGGACGCGGCCGGCGACGACGTGCGGCGCGTGACGAGCCATCCCCGGGCCGACCTCGCCCCGACGTGGCTCCCCACCGCCGGGGAGCCCCCGTCCGAGCCCGCGGTCGAGCCAGCGGCCGAGCTCTCCGCGGCCCAGGCGGCCCCCGGCGGTTCGTCGGCGATCCGCCGGCCGCGCGGGGAGCAGCCGGTCCGGGAGCCCCTGGCCGCCCGCCGCATCACGCAGCGCGGCCGGCGGATCGCCGACGGCGTCCGCCTGATCCGCGCCGTCCATCGAGGCGTGCCCCAGCGGGTGTTCGCCCTCCGCGTCAACCCCAGGCGACGCCACGCGATCGACACCGCCCTCGCCGGGGATCGGCTCGCCGGCCGCCGGCGCACGCGTCAGATCGTCCGGGCCAACCGGGCCCTGGCCGGCGTCAACGGGGACTTCTCGCTCCCCAGCGGGTCGCCGGTCCATGCCTTCCTCTCCGACGGCGACCTCAAGAGGACCACCCCGACCGCGGGCGTCCAGTTCGCCGTCTCCAGAGGCCAGCGGCGCCTCTTCCTCGGATGGGGCGCGCCCGGCCTCCGTCTCCTGGAGACCTCCTCCAGCGACCGGTTCCCGATCGCCCGCTGGAACGACGGGTCGCCCGTGGTGGGCGAGGTGGCCGGGTTCACCGCGGCCGGGCGGGGCGTCATGCGACCGCCGTCCGCTTCCTGCGCGGTTCGCCTGCGCGGCGCCGGCCCGATCCGGTGGACCGAGGACGGATCGCTCGAGAAGGCCTACACGGTGGAGCGAGCGGGCTGCTTCGCCTCCCGCCTCACGCGCCGTGGCGGCGTGGTGCTGGCCGCGCCCTTCGGCACGGCGGAGGCCGTCCTCCTCCGCTCGATCCGGAGGGAGGAGGTCGTCCACGTCTCGTGGGGGTTCGGCTGGCCCCGCGCGTTCGACTCGATCGGGGGCACGCCCCTGCTCGTCGAGGACGGGCGAGTCGTGGCCACGAGCTGCGGCGCCTCGTTCTGCGCCCGTCATCCCCGGACGGCTGTGGGGATCACGCGCACGGGCAAGGTCCTGCTCGTGGTGGTGGACGGCCGCCGGCCGCGCTGGTCCCGGGGGATGACGCTCGTGGAGCTGGCGAGGGAGATGCGGCGCCTGGGGGCGGTGTCGGCCGTGAACCTCGACGGCGGGGGCTCGTCAACGATGGTCGTTCGCGACAGGCTGGTGAACCGACCCTCCGACCCGACCGGCGAGCGCGCGGTGTCGTCCGCCGTGCTCCTCCTGCGAGGGAGGGACCGCCAGCCCAGGCCGGAGGAACCGGCGCCGCTCGGGCTCTCCTCGGCGAAGGCCTCCCTCGACGATCCCGCCTCCACCGGCGGCCTGCTGGAAGCCCTGGAGCGGGACGCCTTCGCTACGTGGCGACGCTGAGGCCCCAGCCGCTCGGCTGGGCGCCCTGGAGCCAGTTCCCCATGTCGGGGGGCGGCATGGGCCGGCTCAGATAGAACCCCTGCGCCATGTCGCATCCGAGGCCGCTGAGCCGCCGCCACACGTCCTCGGTCTCGACGCCCTCGGCCACGACCCGCAGCCCCAGGCTCCGCGCCAGCTCGATCGTCGATTCGACGATCACGGCGTCGTCCTCGGCATCGGACATGTGGGTGATGAAGGTCTTGTCGATCTTCACCTCGTTCACCGGCAGGCGTTTCAGGTAGACGAGCGACGAGTAGCCGGTCCCGAAGTCGTCGAGTGAGACCCCCACGCCCATCTCGCTGAGCCGGGCCAGCACGTGCATCGCTCGGGCCGGGTCGGCCATGACCGCGCTCTCGGTGATCTCGAGCTCGAGCCATCCCGGCGCGACCTGCCAGCTCGCCAGCAGCTTCTGCACCTCGTCGGGGAAGCGGAGATCGAGGAGGTTGCGGGCCGAGAGGTTCACCGCCACGCCGAGCGGCTGGCCCACCGCGTGCCACTCGCGGCACTGGCGGAGCGCCGAGTTGAGCACGAACAGCGTGAGCGCGCGCATCATGCCCGTTCGCTCGGCGAGGGGGACGAACTTCTCGGGGATCAGCAGTCCGTGGCTGGGGTGGTCCCAGCGCACGAGGGCCTCGGCCGCGACCACACGCCCCGTCCGCATGTCGGCCTTGGGCTGGAAGTAGAGGATCAGCTGGTCCCGTTCGATCGCCCGCCGCAGCTCGCCCAGCAGCGTCAGCCGCCCCAGGCTGTGCTGGTCGCGCTCGGGCGCGTAGAGCTCGAAGCCCGAGTGCGTCTCCTTGGCCAGGTACATCGCCACGTCGGCCCGCCGCACCAGGTCGTCGAGGCTCATCCCGTGCCCGGGGTAGATCGCGATCCCGATGCTGGCGTCCACGTCGAGGAGCAGCCCCTCGACGGTGAACGGCGTCTCCAGGGCCTCCTGGAGCCGCTCGGCCACCTGGAGGGCGGCCATCTCGCCCGGCAGGTCCGGCACCAGCAGGGCGAACTCGTCGCCGCCCAGTCGGGCGATCACGTCCTCGTCCCTGAGGACGTCGCGCATCCGGGGCCCGATCTGCCGCAGGAGCTGATCGCCCGCGTAGTGCCCGAGCGTGTCGTTGATCTCCTTGAACCGGTCGAGGTCGATGATCATCACGCCGAAGGAGCCCGGCTTCTTGGCCCGCCGCCCGATCTCGCGCCGCACCCGCTGGTAGAAGAGCGAGCGGTTGGGGAGCCCGGTAAGAGGGTCGTGCTTCGCCTGGTGCTCCTGGGACTCCTTCTCCAGCCACACGCGCGCCCCCTTGTAGACGGCGGCCATCGGGAGACCGAGCAGGGGCACCATCAGGAGGCTGTGTTGGGCGGCCACCACCACCACGGGCGAGAGCGCGAGGAGCACGGCGGCGATGCTCGCCTGGACCCCGAAGTCCCGTCTCAGGTACGGCCCCACGGGCAGGCCCTGGGCCAGGGCCAGGGCGATCCCGGTCACGGTGTTGTTGACCAGGAAGTAGGCCAGCGCGGCCAGCAGCACGGCCAGGAGGTTGAGCGTGTGCATCTCGACCTTGGCCGAGCCGCCCTGGAAGAGGTACGTGAAGCCGATCGTCTCCAGCACGAGATGGGCGGCCAGGATCGAGAGCGTGCACTGGGCGACGTTGAAGCCCGCCTTCCATGCGGGCTTCCGTCGGGCCAGGTCGGAGGCGACCGATCCCACGGCGAGGGCGAGCGCGGCGGGGGCCGGGCCGGTGGCCAGGAGGATGGCGAACGAGAAGGTCGACGAGGTGGTGATCTCCTCCTCCTCTTCCCCCTCCCGGGGGATCCTGACGGGGAGGAACTGACCCACCACCACGAAGGCGGTGAACGGCCACAGGGTCCAGAGGGCGATCCGGGCGGCGCTGAGGCCGTTCGTGGCCATCAGCCAGGCGACGAGGGGGAGGCCCGCGATGCATACGAGGCCCACGTAGAAGGTGATGCGCCGTCCGGTCACGGACGCCGCCCTTCGGGGAGCGAGCGGACGCCCCGGGGAGGCGGAGCCGGGGCGTCCGACCATCGCGCTACCACTTCCGCTCCGCGCCCCAGAGGGCCGCGAACACCGTCAGAGCACCGAGCGCGAACGTCACCCGGAGCAGCCGGGTCGACATGCCCACCTCCTCTCTCAGCCAACCGGACGCCCGAAGGCGTGCTGGGTCTATCGGTCGTTCGGGCGACCTCCTTGAGGTCTCGCCCTATTGGCGTGCGGTCGGAGCCGTAGGGAGAACCACCGATGGGGGCGTCGCGACTCGAAGGGGGCGGAGGGGCTGAGGCGGCCTCAGTGGCCGCAGGTGCAGCCGCCCCCGGCCTTGGGGTTCTCGATGGCGAAGCCGCTCCGCTCCAGTGAGTCCACAAAGTCGATCGTGGCCTCGTCGAGGAGCGGGACGCTCTCGGAGTCGACGACCACCCGGATGCCGTGGTGCTCGACGGTCTGGTCCGCCTCGTCGATCTGATCGGTCAGCGCCATCGAGTAGCGGTAGCCGCAGCAGCCGCCCGGCCGGGCGGCCACGCGCAGCGCGGCCTCGGGGTGCCCCTCCTGGGCCAAGAGCTCCTTCACCTTCTCGGCTGCGGTCTGCGTCAGCTGCATGCCATCTCCTCGGATCGGCGTTGGGTCCGATGATAGCGGACTCGCCGCGGATGCCGTGAGAGGGGGCCGGGAAAGAGGGTGGGGCCGGGATCGACTCCGTCGATCCCGGCCCCACCTTCGCTGCTCCACCGCGAGCGCTTCCGCCTTCCGGCTTCGCCCGACCCGACCACGCCGGGGCCCGCGATGAGGGTGATCTGGTTGGATTCCGCCGGGGCTCTCGTCCCGGCGCACGGGCGGGGAGGTGACCCCTGCCCGCGGAGGGACGGCCTCAGCAGCCAGTCACCTCGGGGGTCGTCGAACGTCTATGCACGACAGGACCACCTCCTTTCTCCCGTGCCGTCCATCTTGCGATGGACCCGGCTCGTTGGCAAGGAGGAAGGGCGTGATGGTTTCCGCGTGGCGGGGTTCAAGTGGCGGCCAGGTCGCGGCGGCGGAAGCCGTAGAGCCCCAACGTGATCAGGCCCGCCGCGATCGCGGTGAGGATGGCGAGCGGGGCCCACCGGACCGGCACCGCCGGGACCAGCGGGACGTGGCCGAACGGCGAGAGGTCGACCGTCCAGTCGGGCAGGCCGAGGAGTTCGGCGAACATGCCGATCAGGCCGGCGTAGGCGATCACGAACCAGACCAGCCGCGTGGCCCGGGGCACGAGCCCGAACAGGACGACGCCGATCCCCACCGTCACCCACACGGCGGGGATGTAGACGAGGGTGGCCCCAACGACTCGTGGCATCAGGGAGGTGTCCCCCAGGGCCGCCGAGGCGGAGATTCCCAGACCCAGGCCGGCCAGGGCCAGGATCACGACGCTGCCGGCGAGCGCGACGGCGAGGTGGCTCATCACCCAGCCGACGCGGGACACGGAGGTCGCCAGCACCGGCTCGGCCCGCCCGGCCGCCTCCTCGTTCCGCGGCCGCAGGACCGCGAGCACCGCGAAGACCGCGACCGTCACGCCGACGAGAAGGGCCAGGACCGCGAGCCACGAGTCGATGATCGCGTCGCCGCCGATCCCCTCGAGCCACTCCTGCACCGCGCCGGACAGCTCCCCGACGTACCGCTCGACCTCGCCGGCCAGGGCCCCGTAGCCAACCCCGAAGAAGAACATCGACACGCCCCACCACATGAGGCTCGTCCGCTGAAGGCGCCAGGCCAGGCCGAGCGGGGTGGAGAGCAGGCCCGATCCCCTCGCCGGGCCCGGACGCGGCTGGACCAGCCCCGCGCCGAAGTCCCGGCGCGTCGACAGGCGGAACGCCACCAGCACCAGCACAGCGGTCAGCGCCACGGAGAGCAGCAGAGGCCACCACCGGTCGTCCACGTAGACCCGGGTCTGCTGGGCCCAGCCGATCGGTGAGAGCCATGACAGGAAGCCGCCGCCGACCTCGCTCATGTCGCCGGCGGCGCGGACCAGGTAGGCGACGGCGAATCCGAAGCCGGCCAGGCCGGCGGCGCCCCGCGCGCCCGGGCTGACTTGCGACGTCACCGCGGCCACTGCGGTAAACACCAGGCCGATCGAGGCGAGCGCGGCGCCGAAAAGCCACGAGCTCGGCCAGGAGACCCCCTCCATCCCCAGCGACCCGAGCCCGACGGCGATCAGCCCGCCCAGCACGAGGTTTGCGCCGATGAGAACGACCAGCGGAGCCGCGGTGTGCGCGTGGCGCCCGAGCGCCGCCGAGCGGACGAGCTCGGCCTTCCCCGTCTCCTCCTCGGCCCGGGTATGGCGGACCATCAGGAGGAAGCTCATCAGCGCCACGAAGATCGCCGTCCAGCTCAGGAACTCCTGGGCGACCATGGCCCCGAACGTGTAGTCGTCGAGACCGTACCCGGGACCCGCGATCGCTCGGAGGCCGGGGTTCGCCATCAGCTCGGCCCGGGCCTGCCGCTGCGAGGCCTCCGTGTAGTACTGGGGCAGGCTCGACACGAAGAGGACCACCAAGAGGGCGATGGCCCCCACCCAGACCCCCAGGCGGATCCGGTCCCTCCGGAGGATGAATTGGGCCAGCCTCCCCGTGCCGGTGAACGCCGTGCCCTCCCCGGCCGGGGGAATCCTCTCGGCGGCGGCCGCGCTGGTCACTCGCCGCCCGCGCCCACGCTCTCCAGCTCGTCGCCGTAGTGACGGAGCATCAGCTCCTCCAGCGTGGGGGGGTGGCTGGTGAGCGCGCGGATCCCGAAGCTCGAGAGGTGCTTCACGGCATCGTCGAGATGCTCGCCGTCCACGGCGAAGTGGACCCGCGTGTCGTTGGCCTCGAGATGGTGCACGCCGGGGATCGTCTCCAGCCCGCTGACCGGCGTCGCTGTGTGGGCCTCGATCGTGGTACGGGTGAGGTGGCGCATCTCGGTGAGCGTGCCGGACTGGACGATCCGACCCAGCCGGATGATGCTGATGCGGTCGGCGAGCTTCTCCACCTGGGCCAGGATGTGGCTGGACAGGAACACCGTGCGGCCTTCGGCCTTGATGTGCCGGATCACGTCCTGGAACACGACCTCCATGAGCGGGTCGAGCCCGGCGGTGGGCTCGTCGAGCAGGAGCAGCTCCGAGTCGGAGGCGAGGGCGGCGACGATGGCCACCTTCTGCCGGTTCCCCTTGGAATAGGTCCGGCCCTTCTTCGTGGGGTCGAGATCGAACCGCTCGATCAGCTCGTCGCGGCGGGTGGGGTTCAGGCCTCCCCGCAGACGCCCCAGCAGGTCGATCGTCTCGCCGCCCGTGAGGGTGGGCCACAGCTCGACGTCGCCGGGGACGTACGCGATCCGCCGGTGCAGCGCCACGGCGTCCTCCCAGGGGTCCCCGTCCAGGACCCGGACGGTCCCCCGGTCCGCGCGGAGCAGCCCGAGGAGGATCCGGATCGTGGTCGTCTTCCCGGCTCCGTTCGGCCCAAGGAACCCGTGGACCTCACCGGCCGGCACTTCCAGGTCGAGGCCGTCGAGCGCCACGGTCGAGCCGTAGGTCTTGACGAGCCCGTTCGTCGAGATCGCGTGCGTCATGGCGGGTTCCCCTTCCGACGGACGGAGCGATCGTACTCCCGGAGATCCTCGTTCCCAAGGGCCGGGCTACCGGACGAGACGTGAGAACCGCCGATCGGCGAGCACCTTCCCGCCCGTCTGGCAGCGGGGGCAGTAGGTCACCTCGTGCGACTCGTAGGAGATCCTGCGGAGGTCGCCCCCGCAGCGCGGACACGGCCGGCCCCACCGCCCGTGAACCGCGAAGCGGTCGCCGAGCTTCGGAGGCAGGCCGCCGACGCGCTTCCGCTCCTCCTGGAGCGCTTCGGACAGCACGTCGCGAACGGCCTCGGACAGCCGGCCCCGCTCCTCGGGGTCGAGCTTCGCCAGCGAGGCGAACGGCGAGAGCTTCGCCCGGTGGAGGATGTCGTCGGCGTAGCCGCGACCGATCCCGGCCACGGTCCGCTGATCACGGAGGATCGTGTGGACGCGTCGCCCGTCGTCGGCGCTCGCCAGCCACGTGGCGAACCGCTCCGAGGCCGCCTCGGGCCCGAGGACGGCCAGCGGCCCCTCATCGCCGGGAGCCAGGACGTGCCAAGCAGCGCGACGCTCGGTCCCGAACTCGCGGACCATGAGGGCGGGCCGCCCGGCGAACCGGAGCCGCACCACCCCGCCACGAGGCCTGGATCGCTTGGGCGGGTCCTCGAGCATCACGCGACCTCCCTGGGAGAGGTGCAGCGCGATCCGCGGGCCGCCCAGGTCGAGCAGCAGCCACTTCCCTCGGCGCCCGACGCCCTCGAGGGCCCGCCCGGTCAGGGACTCCGGCGACGGCTCGACGGTCTTCAGCGCCGAGAACTGGATCGCGTCGATGCCCTCGAGCGCGGCGCCGTGGAACAGGTCGTCGAGGCGCTCGGCGAGGGCCTGGACCTCTGGATACTCCGGCACGCCCCCATGCTAGCGGGGCGGGGGCTCACCCCTCCTCGGCCTGCTCGCGGAGCACGAGCTGCTGGCCTTCTGCGGCCGGGACGGCGTCCACGACCGCAGCCGAGAGCGGCTCCACGAGCTCGGGGGCCAGGAACACCTGGATGTCCTCCTTCTCGGCGACCTTGTGATCGCCCTCGATCGGCTCGTCGGAGAAGCCGAACCCGAGCCCGGGCTGCTCCTCCTCGCCGGAGGCGACGAGCTGGATACGGGCCTTCGCCCCGTCCGACACCCCGGGGGTGTCCATCCTGATCTGGCGGATCACGCCGACGGCGGCTTCGGTGACCTGAAGCATACGAACACACCTCCTCCCGCCCCACCCTATCCGTCCTCCGGCCCGACTAACCAAGACTTGACAGACCGACCGGTCGGTATGTATGGTCGGCGCCATGGCCCGGCGAACAGACCGGGGCGAGGAGACCCGCAGCCGGATCCTGGCCGCGGCCGCGGCGGCCTTCGCCGAGCGAGGCTACGCCGGCACGTCGATGAACGAGCTCGTGCGAGCCACCGGCCTGACCAAGGGCGCCTTCTACTTCCACTTCGACTCCAAGGAGGACCTGGCGCTCGAGGTCTTCCGCTGGAAGCACGAGGAGTGGCAGGCGATGGTGGCCGAGGCGATCGAGGAGGGCGCGCGCGCGCTCGATCAGCTCGTGGCCGTCATGGGCGCGGTCACCGAGTGCGTCGAGGCAGATCCCTCGGCCCGGTCCCTCGGCCGGCTGGCCGGCGAGCTGTCTGGCGACCCCAGGCTGGCCTCGGTGCTCGACGTGCAGTTCAGGTCCTGGGTGGAGTTCTCGACCGACCTGCTGCGCCGGGCCCAGGAGGAGGGCGACGTCCGCCCGGACCTCGATCCCCGGGAGGTCTCCGAGGTCGTGGTGGCCGGGTTCATCGGGCTGGAGCACGTCTCGGGGACGAGAGGTGCGGGGGATCTCCGGCGGTGGTCGGAGGCCCTCACCGGGCTGGTGCTGGATGCGATCAGAGCCAAGGAGCAAGTGACATGAAGGAGATCCGGAGGTCCGTGTTCCACCGACTGGGCGGCTTCGCCGTCCGGCGGCGGTGGTGGGTGGTGGCGGTCTGGGTGGCGGCGCTGGTGGCCGCGTTCGTGCCCCTGCGCGAGTTGGGGGACCGGCTCAGCCAGGGAGGGTTCGAGGTGCCCGGGTCCGAGTCGGAGCGGGTCCAGCTCGCGGTGCAGAGCGAGTTCACGGGGCAGTTCGAGTTCAGCGACCAGCTGGTGATGCGGAGCGAGAGCGTGACTGTGGACGACCCGCGGTTCCGGGAGGCCTTCGGGGACGTCAGGGCGGCCCTCCTCGAGGCGCCCGGCGTGGGGGACGTCACGGACCCGTACGCGACGCCGGAGCGATCGATCGGCCCGGACGGCCGGACGCTCGTGTCCACGGTCGGTCTCACCGACGATCAGGACGAGGCCCTGGAGCACGCCGACGAGCTCCACGACGCCGTGCACGGCGCCGTGCCGCACGGGGGCGACATCGAGGCCTACATCACCGGAGCGGCTCCCTTCTATTCGGAGTTCTCCGAGGTGACCCAGCACGATCTGGAGCGGGCGGAGGCCATCGCCCTGCCCATCAGCCTCCTGATCCTGATCGCCGCGTTCGGGTCCCTGGTCGCGGCGGGGATGCCGCTGGCCCTCGCCCTGTTCGGCCTGGCGATCTCGTTCGGGATCATCTCCCTCGTCGCCGCCGCGACGACCGTGAGCATCTTCACCCAGAACGTGGCCTCCATGATCGGGATCGGGGTCGGCATCGACTACTCGCTGTTCGTCGTGAGCCGCTACCGCCAGGAGCTGGGGGAGGGGCACGACGTCCGCGAGGCCGTGGCCCGGGCCATGGCCACGAGCGGGAAAGCCGTCATGGTCTCGGCGCTCACCGTCGTGATCGCGCTCTCGGGCACGCTGCTGGTGGACATCGCCGCGTTCCGCTCGATGGGGCTCGGCGCGATGATCGCCGTGTCCATCGCCGGCCTGGCAGCGCTCACGATCCTCCCGGCGCTGCTGGGTTTCGTGGGGAGGAAGATCAACAGCCTGCGCCTGGGTCGGCGGCGCCTAAAGGACGAGGAGCGGTCGGGCGGCTTGTGGCACCGGTGGGCGATGCTCGTCATGCGGCGCCCCTGGTTCGCCCTGATCGGGTCGCTGGCCCTGCTGGCCCTGCTGGCGTGGCCAGCCCGGAACCTGCGTTTGGGGACCGCGGGTCCCGACATCTTCCCGCCCGACTCGGAGCCTCGGGTGGCGGCCGAGGCGGTGGCCGAGGCGTTCGGCGAGGGACGGGCCGCCCCCATGCAGATCCTGATCGAGCACCCCGAGGGGGTGCTCGAGGACGGGTTCGAGGACGTGGCCGAGGTGGCCGGGGCGCTGCAGAGCGACCCGAGCATCCTGCAGGTGGACTCGATCGCGACGCTGGCCCCGGTGGCGAGCGTGGAGGAGGCCCGCGCGGTGGCCGCGTCGCCAGAGGCGGCCCCGGTCATCCAGACGATGGTGGGGAACGACGGGAAGGCCACGCTGCTGCGGGTGGTCACCGCCGACGAGCCGGGGTCCGACGAGGTCCGCGAGCTCGTGCGCCGTCTCCGCGAGGACCTTCCCGCGCTCCTGCCGGCGGGAGCCGAGGTGGCCGTCGGAGGTGATCCCGGCCTCACCGTGGATCTCAACGAGGAGATCGAGAGCGCGATCATCCCGGTCGTGGCCATGGTCCTCACGCTCTCGTTCTTCTTGCTGCTGCTCTTCTTCCGCAGCATCCTCCTGCCGCTGAAGGCGATCCTGATGAACCTGGCCTCGGTGCTCGCGACCTACGGCATCGTGGTGTTCATCTTCCAGGAGGGCCACTTCCAGGAGCTGCTGGGGTTCTCGGCCACCGGGCACATCGAGTCGTTCGTGCCGCTGTTCCTGTTCACGATCCTGTTCGGGCTCTCGATGGACTACGAGGTCTTCCTGCTGGCCCGCGTCCGCGAGGAGTACCTGCGCACCGGGGACAACACCGAGGCGGTCGGTTGGGGCCTCGAGCACACGGCGAGGATCATCACGAGCGCGGCGGCGATCATGGTGACGGTCTTCGGGGCGTTCGCCTTCGCCAGCCTCGTGCCTATCAAGTCGATGGGGTTCGGGCTGGCCGCGGCGGTCTTCCTCGACGCGACGTTGGTCCGGGTGGTGCTCGTTCCAGCCACGATGCGCCTGATGGGCGACTGGAACTGGTGGCTGCCGGGGTGGCTCGACCGCATCCTCCCCAACGTGTCGCTGGAGGGCGTCGGGCCGGAGCCCCCCGCGTCCGCGGAGGCGCCGGCACCGGCCTGAGGGAGCGGGGGGGGCCGCCGGTCTCCCGGCCCCTCCGAACCTCTGCATCCCGGCCCGAAGTCGATGCAGGTTGGACACGTTCCGGGGCGCTCGCGTATCGTGCCGGCATGACCGAGCCCGAGCGCCTCTCGATCTCGGAGGTGAGCCGCTTCGTCGACGTGCCGATCCCCACGATCCGCTCGTGGGAGCGTCGATACGGGGTACCGGCGCCCGCTCGCACGGGAGGTGGACACCGCCGATACACGCGGGAGGAGGTCGACCTGATCCGGGCCATGCGCGACGAGATCGTGCGAGGGGCGAGCGCACGCGACGCGGCGCGGAGGATCCGGCTGGCTCCCGCGCCCGCCATCGAGCCCACCCCGCATCTCGAGACGCTCCTCGACCGCGTCCTCGATCTCGACGATGCGGGGATCCGGGGGAGCCTCGACCAAGCCGCGGACGGGCTCGGGATCGAGCGGGCCGTCGTGGAGGTGGCCCTGCCCGCCCTGCGAGAGGTGGGCGATCGATGGGCGGGGGGCCGCTGCGACGTGGCCCAGGAGCATCTGGCAACGAACGAGGTCCGGTCCTGGATCGCGAGGCTCGGTCGCACCGCGCCACCGCCCTTCCGCCCGGCTCCGATCCTTCTGGCGGCGGCGCCGGACGAGACGCACGCCACCGGACTCGAGGCCTTCGCCCTGCTCCTGGCGCGGCGCGGATGGCCGACGGTCGTCCTGGGCGCCCGCATCCCCGTGGACAGCCTGCTGCGGACGGTGAGCAAGGTAGGTCCTGCGGCGGTGGTGCTGTCCTCGCAGTGGACGCGAGCCCGGCGCTCGGCCCTTGAGGCGCTGGAGGCCGTGGCAGCCACCTCGGTGCCGGTGTTCTACGCAGGAGCGGCGTTCGCCGTGCCTTCCAAGAGGGAGGGGGTCCCCGGCGTCTACCTGGGGGACGCCCTCTTGGACTCCCTGGACGAGCTGGAGCGGAAGGTGGCGTGAGGGCGCCCGCGCGGGGAGTCATCCCCGCGCGGGCGCCCCGTCGGCCTCAGGCCGCGGCGCGCAGGCCGTGCCGCTCGGCGGCCGCGGGCCTCGCGGTCGCCAGCATCGGCAGACGCACGGCCAGCCAGATC
>DASUTZ010000030.1:0-15694 GCA_036374295.1 Actinomycetota bacterium | reverse complement strand
GCCCTCGCGGTGGACGCGGTCGAAGCGGGCCTCGGCCGCTTCGGCCGCGTCCACCCCGTGGTAGAGGGTCACGATCTCGCGGGCCAGGCGCCGCTTCGTCTCCCCCGGGTGGAGCGACCCGTCGGCGAGTCCCCGCTCGATCGCCTCCAGCTCATCGGGGGGCACATCGGTCGTGAGCCGGAACCACTCCACGAGCAGCTCGTCGGGGATACGCATCGTCTTCCCGAACTGCTCCTCGGGCGGGTCATCGACCCCGATGTGGTTGCCGTAGGACTTCGACATCTTGCGGGTCCCGTCGACACCCGTCAGCAGCGGGACCGTGAACACGACCTGGGGATCCTGGCCGTGGGCGCGCTGCACGTCCCGGCCGATCATGAGGTTGAACGTCTGATCGGTCCCCCCCATCTCGACGTCGGCATGGATCGCCACCGAGTCGTACGCCTGCATCACGGGGTACAGGAACTCCGTGAGGGAGATCGCCCTCCCCTGGCGATAGCGCGACTGGAAGTCGTCCCGGTCCAGCAGCTGAGCAACCGTGACCGCCCCGGCCAGGCGCGCCACGTCGGCGAAGGTCAGCGGCGCCAGCCACTCACCGTTGCGGCGGATCTCGGCACGCTCCACGTCCAGCACCCGTCCCACCTGGGCCAGGTAGGTTTGAGCGTTCTCCTCGAGCTGCTGGGGCGAGAGCGTGGGACGGGTCTCGGTCCGCCCGGTCGGATCGCCCACGAGCCCGGTGAAGTCCCCGATGATGAGGACGGCGGTGTGGCCCAGGTCCTGGAACCTGCGGAGCGTCCGGAGCACGACGGCATGGCCGAGGTGGATGTCAGGGGCCGACGGGTCGATGCCGAGCTTGACCCGGAGCGGCCTCCCGCTCGCGAGCCGCTCCTCCAGCTCCTCGACGGGGATCACGTCGGCGGCGCCGGACAAGAGGAAGCGAAGCTGCTCCTTGGGATCCATCCGCGCGCAAGGCTACCAGGGGAACCTGGGGCCCGGGCGTACAATCCGGCTATGAGCCCCCCTTCCCCGAGGCTCGTTCGCCTCGCCCTCGCCGCCTCGCTGCTCGCCGGCGCCTGCGGCCTCCCGACGCTGGAGGCCGAGCGGGCCCGCCCCAGGCCCCTTCCTCAGACCTCGTTCATCTACGCGTCGGATGGGACCCTCCTCACGGCCCTCCACGCGGAGCAGGACCGGGTCGTGATCGGGCCGAGGCTCATCCCCCGGGTGATGAAGGACGCGGTGGTCGCGGTGGAGGACCAGCGCTTCTGGACCCACGGAGGGGTGGACCTCAAGGCGATGATCCGCGCGGCCGCCGCCAACGTGCGCGAGGGGGCGATCGTCCAGGGTGGCTCAACCATCACCCAGCAGTACGTGAAGAACACCATCACCGGGGACGAGCGGTCGATCGACCGGAAGATGAAGGAGGCGCTCCTCGCGTTCCAGCTCGAGCAGGAGATGAGCAAGGAGGAGATCCTCGCCGGCTACCTCAACACCGTCTACTTCGGTCAGGGCGCCTATGGGATCCAGCAGGCGGCCCGCGAGTTCTTCTCCAAGCCGGCCAGGAAGCTCAACCTCGTGGAGTCGGCGACCCTGGCCGGGATGATCGCCAGCCCGGCCACCTACGACCCGGTGGACAATCCCAAGCGAGCCATCCGCCGCCGGAACGACGTGCTGGAGCGCATGTACGAGCAGGGGACGCTGGAGCGCGACCGCTACCTTCGGGCCAGGACCAGGCGCCTCGGCCTCCGGCTCCGACCCGAGGACTCCGAGTACCCGGCCGCCCACTTCGTCGAGTACGTGAAGCGACAGATCCTCACGAGCCCCCGCTTCGGCCGCACGTACACGCAGCGGTACAGCTTCCTCTTCGGAGGAGGCCTTCGAATCCAAACGACGATCGACCTCGAGATGCAGGCCATCGCCGAGGACGCGATCGACGGCATCCTCTCCCAGCCCGGCGACCCTTACGGGGCGCTGACCGCGGTCGAGCCCGACACCGGGTTCATCCGCGCGATGGTCGGCGGCAGGGACTTCTTCGCTCCTCCCAAGGAGGAGCGGTTCGCCAAGGTGAACCTGGCCACGGGGGGCTCGACCGGGCGGCAGGCGGGTTCCTCGTTCAAGCCGTTCGCCCTCGTGGCGGCCCTGGAGAATGGCATCTCGCCCCAGCAGATCTACCAAGGGGGAACCTCGATCGCCCTGACCGACTCGGTCTGCCGGAACTCCCCCACCGATCCGTGGGTGGTCCAGAACTACGAGGGTTCGGCCTACGGGAGCGTGACGCTCGAGGCGGCCACGGTGGCCAGCATCAACGTCGTCTACGCCCAGGTGATCCGCGACGTCGGACCGCGCCAGGTGGTGGACGCCGCCCGGAGGATGGGGATCCGCAGCACCCTCCGCCCCTTCTGCTCATCGGTGCTGGGTTCGAACGAGGTGAACACCCTGGAGATGGCCTCGGCCTACGGCACGCTCGCGAACCTGGGGACCCACATCGCCCCCGTGGCCATCGAGAGGATCGAGGGCTCGGACGGGCGCGTGATCTTCGAGGCGAACCCCAGGGAGACGCAGGCCGTGAGCCCCGCCGTGGCCTGGGCGGCCACCGACATCCTGAAGGGCGTGATCGAGCGCGGGACGGGGGTGGCCGCGGGCATCGGGCGGCCGGCGGCGGGGAAGACTGGGACCGCTCAGCAGTGGCGCGACGCGTGGTTCGTCGGATACGTGCCCCAGCTCTCGGCCGCCGTCTGGGTGGGGTTCCCGCAGGGCCAGATCTCGATGGTCCCCCCCACCACCAGGATCCGCGTCACGGGGGGATCTTTCCCCGCGCAGATCTGGCGATCGTTCATGCTGCGGGCTACGCAGGGCCTGCCTCCCCGGGACTTCCAGCAGCCGCCCTCGGACCTGGTGGAGGTGGCGATCGACGTGACCCAGGGGTGCGTCGCCACGGAGCTGACGCCCTCGGAGAACATCCGCATCGTGGAGTTCATCGCTGGGACCCAGCCCACGCGGAAGTGCGTCGTGGCCCGTCCCGAGATCTCGAGGGTTCCGTCGGTCATCGGGATGACGGTCAGCACGGCTTACGAGCTGCTCGAGGGGGCCGGCTTCGCAGTGGTCCAGCGCACCGAGTACGACCCGAGCTACGCTCCCGGGACCGTGATCGCGCAGGAGCCGGCGGCCGGGAGCCAGACCGAGACCGGCGTCGAGATCACGATCACCGTCTCCACAGACAACCCTCCTCTCGTGGACGTCCCAGACGTGGTCGGGCTCTATGAGGGGAAGGCCGTGGCCGTGCTGGAGGAGGCCGGGTTCGCGGTGCAGGTGGTCGAGGCCGACCGACCGGAGAAGGGGACAAGGCCGAGGAAGGTGCTGACCCAGACCCCCGAGCCTGGCAGGGAGCGCCCGCTCGGCTCAACGGTGACGATCACGATCAACCCCCCGCCGGCGAAGCGGTAGCCCGCCGCGAGGCGTAGGGGCTCCCCTCCTCCACGAACCGCCAGGGCCTGTCGCCGCCAACGCTGATCCCGATGCGGGGCGTCCGCCCCACGCGCCGCGGGGGCGGACCCTCGGTGATCCACAGCCCTTCGCCGGCCGTGAGGTCCACGCCGTCCTCGCCTCGCGTGACGCCGAGGGCCTGGCACAGGCGCCCGGGGCCTGCGCACAGCAGCCGCTCCTGGTCCAGGCCGCGGCGGGCCGCCATGGCGTCGAGCCCGTGGAGCGGCTCCAGGGCCCGCAGCAGCACGGCGCTGCCCGATCGGGCGACCGCGTTCATGCAGCGGTGGATGCCGTAGGAGACGTACACGTACGCGTGGCCCGGCGGACCGAACATCGTCTGGTTGCCAGGGGTGGGGCCGCGGAAGGAGTGGCTGGCGGGGTCGTCGGGACGGTACGCCTCGACCTCCACGATCCTTCCCGCGGTGCGCGTCCCCCCGAGCTCGCTCACGACGACCTTCCCCAGGAGGTCCCGGGCGAGCGCGATCGAGGAGCGCTCGTAGAAGTCTCGCGGGAGCGGCCGGGTCACCGGCCCTTCCGCAGGAATCGGCGCAGCTTCGTGATCGGCCACGCGTTGATCACGTCGTCCTTCGTGAGCCATCCGCGCTGCGCGGTCCCGATGCCGAAGCGGAGGTTGTCCAGGTGGAGCGTGGAGTGCGCGTCGGTATCGACCGCGAACTTGACGCCGTGACGCTTCGCCCAGAGGACGTGCTCGTCGCGCAGATCGAGGCGGTCGGGGAAGGAGCTCACCTCGAGGGCGGTGCCCGTGCGGGCCGCGGCCTTGAACACCTCCTCGAGATCAAGGTCGATGGGGGGTCGCCGCCCGATCTGGCGCGCGGTAGGGTGGCCGATGACGTTCACGCACGGGTGCTCCATCGCCCGGATCATGCGCTTGGTCATCTCCGCTTTCGGCATCGTGAGGTGCGAGTGGATCGAGGCCACGAGCACGTCGAACCCCGAGAGGAACTCCTCGTCCCAGTCCACGGACCCGTCCGGCTGGATGTTCAGCTCGGAGCCGTGCAGCAGCGTGACCTTGGACCGCTCGTCGAGCTCCCGGATCCGCTCCCGCTGGGCCAGCGCCTTCTCCTGCGTCATCCGCTGCATATAGAGGAGCTCGGCGTGATCGGTGATCGCGTAGTACCGGTAGCCGACCCGCTCGGCTGCGGCCACCATCTCCTCGAGCGTGGCCAGCCCGTCGGTCAGATCGGTGTGCGTGTGGAGATCGCCCTTCACGTCCCTTCGCTCGATCAGCGTGGGAAGGCCGTCCCCGAGCGCCGCCTCGATCTCACCCCGGTCCTCGCGGAGGGGCGGAGGGATCCAAGGCAGACCGAGCCGCTCGTAGACCTCCTCCTCGGTCTCGGCCACGATCAGCTTCCCGCTCTTGGCTCGGAACAGCCCGTACTCGGACAGCTTCAGGCCCTTCCGGACCGCCATCTCTCGGACGTGGACGTTGTGCGCCTTGGAGCCGGTGAAGTACTGGAGCGCGGCCCCCCAGACGGCGGGCTCCACCACCCGGAGATCGACCTGGAGGCCCTTCGTCGTGAGCACCGAGGTCTTCGTCTCCCCTTTGGCCAGCACCTCGCGGACGTACGGGCCGGAGGCGAACGCGCCCATCACCGGGATCGGGTCCTCGGAGGCCGCTAGGAGGTCGATGTCGCCGACCGTCTCCGCCATCCGCCGGAGCGATCCTGCGAAGGTGGCCCGCCGGACCTGGGGGACCTCGGTCAGGTGGCCGAGCAGCTCCTCGGCCAGGTCCATGGCAACGCCGATCTGGACCCGGCCGCCGGAGCGCTGCAGCATCTGGATGCCCCGCAGGAGGTTCTCCTCGGTCTTGGGGCCGAAGCCCGGCAGCTCGCGGATCCGCTGCTCGTGGAGGGCGTCGAGAAGCTCCTCGGGGGAGGCGATCTGGAGCTCCTCGTAGAGCTTCAGGGCCTTCTTGGGGCCGAGCGTGGGGATGCCCAGCAAGGCCCGCACGCCGTCGGGGATGTCCGCTCGCAGATCCTCCAGCGCCTGGAAGGTCCCCGTCCGGAGGACCTCCTGGATCTTCTCGGCCACCGAGGCGCCCACGTTGGGGATGGCGCGGCAGCCGGCCGGGTCGAGGGTCGAGACCTCGGCGTGGTAGCCCTCCACCGAACGCGCGGCCTTCTCGTAGGCCCGGGACTTGAAGCTGTCGTCCCCCAGGATGGCCAGCAGGTCCGAGTACTCCTGCAGGAGCGCGGCGACCTCGTCGTTCGACCTGGCCACGGCTCAGGCGATGCCGAGCAGCCGGAGCAGCAGCGCCTTCTGGGCGTGGAGCCGGTTCTCGGCCTGGTCCCAGACGACCGAGTGAGGGCCGTCGATCACCTCGTCGGTGATCTCCTCGCCCCGGTGCGCCGGCAGGCAGTGCAGGACGACCACGTCCTCTGCGGCCACGGCCACCTTCTCGCCGTCGAGCCGGTACGGTGCGAACACCAGCACCCGCTCGGTGGCCTCGGCCTCCTGCCCCATCGAGGCCCAGACGTCCGTGTAGAGGACGTCCGCCTTGGTCGCCGCCGCGATCGGGTCGGCCGTCACCTGGACGCTCCCTCCCGTCACCGTCGCGATCTCGGCGGCCCGCTCCACGATCTGGGGGATGGGCTCATAGCCGGCGGGCGTGGCCACCCGCACGTGCATCCCTACCTTGGCCCCGCCCAGCAGCAGCGAGTGCGCGACGTTGTTGCCGTCGCCCAGGTACGCGAGGGTCTGCCCGGCGAGCTCTCCCTTCTGCTCGAGGACGGTGAGGAGGTCCGCGAGGCACTGACACGGGTGCTCGAGATCTGAGAGCGCGTTCACCACCGGGACCGTCGAGGTGGACGCGAGGGCCTCGAGACGCTCCTGCCCGAACGTGCGGAGGACCACCGCGTCGAGGTAGCGGGAGAGCACCCGGCCGGTGTCCTCGATCGTCTCGCCCCGGCCGAGCTGCAGCTCGCTCGAGGAGAGGGCCAGCGGGTGCCCGCCCATCATGGCGATTCCGACCTCGAACGACACCCTGGTCCGGGTCGAGGGCTTCTCGAAGATCATGCCCACCGCCCGGCCGCCGAGGGCCGCGGCGTGGTCCTCGGGCGAGGCCTTCACCTTGCGGGAGAGGTCGAGCAGCCCCTGCAGCTCCTCGGCCGTGAGGTCGTCCATCGAGAGGAAGTGGCGCGCCACGGGCCGGAGTCTAGCGCGGGCCCCCGCCGAGGGTCGAACCTCAGCCGGCCGCCGCGTCGGTGGCGCGAGCCCGCAGCGCCCGCAGGAGGTCGTCTCGTCCCTCGAGGAGGACCCGACGGATCGGGCCGGGGAGGTCCTCGCGGGCCAGGACCTCGTCGGTCATGGCCACGGTCTCCTCGGAGACGATCGCCGATGGGAAGGCGCCGCGGGCGAACGAGAGGGCCAGGGAGAGGTCGAACCGCTCCCACGCGTCGTCCAGGGTGTCGAAGTAGCGGCGGGCGTAGGGGGCGAGGACCTCTTCCTGCTCGGGATCCTGGAAGCCGGCCAGGATGGCCCGAGCCGACGCTAGCCGCGGCGGCTCGGGACCGGTCAGCGCCTCCCACGCCTCGGCCTTGGCCCCCGCGGTGGGGCGGGCCGCCCGGGCCCCGGAGGCCTCGCGCGCTCCCTCGTCCGTGGGGTCCCGCTCCTGCTCCACGGCGATCAGGCCCTCGTCCGCCCGTCCCGCGGAGGCCAGCGAGCGCACCAGGTGCCACCGCAGATCCGTGTCCATGGCGAGCCCGCCGAACCGCTCCTCCCCGTCGAGCAGGGCGAGCACGAGATCCAGGTGCTCGGGGGTGCGGGCCGCGGCGGCGAACGTCCGGGCCCAGATCAGCTGGAGGTCGCTGCCCGCCGCCGCGGCCCGCAGCGCCTCCAGGGCCGCCGTGGCCATGGCGCTTCCCGCCGCGTCGCGGTTCGCCGGATCGCCGAGCAGCGAAACGGCCGCTCCGGCCTGGCCCAGGATGCGCTGGACGGCCGACGGCATCGTCTCGGCGTGGACGTGGTCCAGCACGGTCGCCAGGAACTCGCGGGCGGGCCATTCGCCGTCGCGGGTCATGTCCCAGAGCGCGCGCCAGCAGACCGCCCGGCTGAGCCCATCCTCGATCCGGGAGAGGCCCTCCCGGAGGGTCTCGAGGGAGCGTCCGTCGAACCGGACCTTGGCATAGGTCAGGTCCTCGTCGTTCAGCACCACGAGCGCCGCGTCCGAGGAGAGCTCCGGCACCTCGGTCCGCGCCCCCGTGACGTCAAGCTCCGAGCGGCCGGCCCGGACCAGCTTCTCACCCTCCGGCGAGAAGGCCCCGACCGCGAGACGGTGGGGCCGGAGGGGCTCCCCCTCCTGGAGGATCGCCACGCCCTCGCCGACCTCGGGGGTGAGCGCGTTGATCCCGGAGGCCCGGAGCCAGACCTCGGCCCAGGCCCCCAGATCCCGTCCCGAGGTCTCCTCGTGGACGGCCAGGAAGTCCGCGAGCGCGGCGTTCCCCCACGCGTGGCGCTCGAAGTAGACCCGCATCCCCTCGAGGAACCGCTCCAGGCCCACCCAGGCCACCAGCTGGCGCATCACGGCGGCCCCCTTCGCATACGTGATGCCGTCGAAGTTGAGGAACACCGACTCCACGTCGGGGACGTCGGCCACGATAGGGTGCGTAGTGGGAAGCTGATCTTGTCGGGACGCCCACGGCTTCTCGGTGTGGGCGAAGCTCGTCCACGGCTCCGTGAAGCGCGTGGCTCGCTCCATGGCCAGCATCGAGGCGAACGTGGCGAACGTCTCGTTGAGCCAGAGGTCGTCCCACCAGCGCATCGTCACGAGATCCCCGAACCACATGTGCGCCATCTCGTGCAGGATCGTCTCGGCACGCCCCTCCCGCCTCGCGTCGGTCACCCTGGACCGGAAGATGTGGATCTCGTTGAACGTGACGAGCCCTGGGTTCTCCATCGCCCCGGCCGCGTACTCGGGGACGAAGACCTGGTCGTACTTCCCGAAGGCGTAGGGCGTGGCGAAGGCCTTCTCGAAGAAGTCGAATCCCTGCTTCGTGACCTCGAGGATCTCGTCCGGGTCCAGGTGCTGGGCGAGGGTCGCCCGGCAGTAGATCCCCAGATCGATCTCGCCGTGGCGATCGCGCGCCACGTGGAAGGGGCCGGCGACGACGGCCGCGAGGTAGGTCGACATCCTGGGGCTCTCGGAGAACGACCAGCGCCGGGCGCCGCCCTCGGCCTCGGGCTCGGCCTCCGCGGCCATGTTCGAGGCCACCTCCCAGGAGGCCGGCGCGGTCACGTCGATGCGGAACGTGCCTTTCACGTCCGGCTGGTCGAAGCAGGGGTAGATGCGGTGAGCGCCGAACGGCTCCGCGTCGGAGAACAGATACACGGCCCCGTCCACGGGATCCTCGAACCTGGTCATGCCGTGCTCCCCCGCCCGATAGGCCATGTCGGCCACCACGCGCACCTCGTTCCTCCCGGCGAGAGGGCCCAGCGCGATCCGGTGCTCGGTGACGGCGCCCTCGGGGAGGGACTCTCCGTTCAGCTCCGCGGCGTGCACCTCCACCGCCGTGCAGTCGAGGAACGTGGAGGTCCCCGGCTCGGCGACGAAGCGAATCACGGTCTGCGACCGGAACCGCTCGGCGCCCGTGAGGTCGAGGTGGATCTCGTAGGCGACGTCCCGGACGAGCGCCGCGCGGCCGGCGGCCTCGTCCCTCGTGAGGTTCTCCTTCATCTCACCCCGCTCTCAGCTCGGCCCCGAAGCCCGACGCCAGCCGGGCCTCGATCGCGGCCACGACCTCCTCGGCCTCGTCGTCGGTCAGTGTGCGGTCGGCGGCCCGGAGGTCCACGGCGAACGCCAGGGACCGCTTCCCCTCGGGTAGCGGCTCGCCATCGTACACGTCGAAGAGCAGGACGCGGTCGAGCAGCGGCCCCGCCGCGTCCACGAGCGAGGCCCGCACGTCCGCGGCCGCCACCGACCGGTCCACGACGAACGCGAGGTCGCGGCGGATCGGGGGGAAGCGGGAGACGGGTCGGAGCTCGACGAGACCCGCGCCCGCAGCCACGAGAGGGGCGGCGCGGAGCTCGAAGACGGCCACACGCCCGGGGACGTCGAACCCCTCCCCCACTGAGGGGTGCAGCTCGCCGAGCTCGCCGATCGGCTCCCCGTTCAGCAGCACGCGGGCCGACCGGCCCGGATGGTACGGCGGCCCCGGCGGATCGCCCAGGCTCCATCCGTCCACCCCGAGCTCCTCGAGGAGATGCTCCATCGCGCCCTTCGCATCGAGGACGTCCTGGGGGCGGCGCTCCCCCGGCCACACCTCGAGGGCCGGGCCGGTCAGCAGGGCGGCCACCGCGTCCTCCTCGACCACCTCCTCCTCCAGCCGCATCACGTGCCCTCGTTCGAAGAGGCGCACCGCCGCCCGGCGGTGGCCGATCGAGAGGGCGGCCGCCCGCAGGAGGCCGGGAAGAAGGCTCGAGCGCAGGAAGCGCTGCTCCTCGGAGACGGGGTTGGCCACCCGGACGCCCGCGGCCCGCTCGTCCTCGAAGAGCTCGAGGTCCTCGCCGGAGGCGAAGCTCACCGAGTGGATCTGCATGAGGCCCGCGCGGACCAGCGCGTCCTCGGTGCGCCGCAGGGCACGCTGCTCGGGATCGAGCCCACCCGCCTGAGCCACCCCTGGAAGGGTGGAGGGCAGGGCGTCGTAACCGCGCACCCTCCCCACCTCTTCGATCAGATCGGCCTCGATCTCGAGGTCGACCCGGCGGCCGGGGACCTCGATCTCGACGCTGCCCTCCCGCTCCTCTCCATCGATCCCCAGCCGGCCCATCACGTCCAGGACGTCTGCGGCGGAGACCTCCATGCCCAGGAGCATGCTCGCCCTGGACGGCCGCACCGCGACCCGGCGGCGCGGGGGCGGGCGTCCCACGTCGATCTCGCCCGAGAGGACGGCGCCGCCGGCCCATGCCGCGATGAGCCCGGCCGCGTGGAGCGCGGCGTCGGCCACCGCTTCCGGGTCGGCCCCTCGCTCGAAGCGGATCGACGCCTCGGTCCGCACCCCCAGACGCCGGGCCGTCCGGAGCACGCCGAGCGGGTCGAAGTAGGCGCTCTCCAACAGGACGTCGGTCGTGGCGTCCCCCACCTCGGTGGCGTCGCCGCCCATCACCCCGGCCACCGCGACGGCCCGCTCGGGATCGGCGATCATCAGGTCCTCGGAGGTGAACGCCCGCTCCACGCCGTCCAGCGTCACGAGCCGCTCCCCTTCGGTGGCCCGCCGCACGAGGATCGCGCCGCCGCTGAGGGTCCGGAGGTCGAAGGGATGCATCGGGTGCCCCAGCTCCAGGAGCGCGTAGTTCGTGGCGTCCACCACGTTCGAGACGGGGCGCATCCCGCACGCCGTGAGGCGGATCTGGGCCCGCAGGGGTGACGGGGCGATCGCGACGCCCCGGATCACCCGAGCCAGGTACCGGGGACACCGCTTCGGGTCGTCCACCTGCACGGAGGCGACCGCCGCCCCCTTCTCGTCCGCTTCCAGCACCGACGCGGTGGGCACCCGCAGCTCGTCGCCGGTGATGGCGGCCACCTCGCGGGCCACGCCGAGGACCGAGAGGAGATCGGGACGGTTGGGGAAGACCTCGATGTCGATCACCGCGTCGTCGAGATCGAACAGCCCCGCGACGTCCTGCCCCGACTCCCCCTCGGGGAGGATCAGGATGCCGCTGTGGTCGGCGGAGATCCCGAGCTCCTTCGGGGAGCAGAGCATCCCATCGGACGTCTCCCCCCTGATCGTCCGCCGCTCGAGCGGGCGGTCGAGGCCCGGCAGGGTCGCGCCGGGGGGCGCGTAGGGCACCAGGTCCCCCGGTCCCATGTTCCGCACGCCGACCACGAGGCGGCGCTCCTCCCCGCCCGCGTCCACCGTAGCCAGGGACAGGCGGTCCGCCCTCGGGTGATCGGTCACCTCGAGCACCCGGGCCACGACGACGCCGGTCAGCGCCTCCCAGGGCCGAAGGACGGATTCGACCTCGACGCCGTGCTCGGTGAGCGCGACGGCGACCTCCTCGGGGGACAGGCGCGTCGGGACGATCTCCCGCAGCCAGGAGTAGGGGACCCTCATGCCCAGCCCCGAGCGAACTGCTCCAGGAACCGGACGTCCCCCTCGTAGAACAGGCGGATGTCGGGGATGCCGTGACGCAGCATCGCCACGCGCTCCACGCCGATGCCCCAGGCGTAGCCCGTGTAGCGCTCGGGGTCCACGCCGCCGTTCTCCAGGACCTTGGGGTGCACCATGCCCGCCCCCATGATCTCGAGCCAGCCGGTGCCGCAGATCCGGCAGCCCTCGCCGTCGCAGGCGAAGCACGTGACGTCTACCTGAGCCCCCGGCTCCACGAACGGGAAGTAGTCCGGGCGCAGACGGACGCGCCGGTCCTCGCTGAACATCGCTCGGGCCCAGGCCTCGAGCGTGCCCTTCATGTCGGCGAGCGAGAGTCCCTCGTCCACGGCCAGCCCCTCCACCTGGCGGAACACCGGGGAGTGCGTGGCGTCGAGCGTGTCGTTCCGGTACGTGCGGCCGGGCACGACCACGTATAGGGGCGGCGGCTGGGCCTGCATAGCCTTGATCTGCATCGGCGAGGTCTGGGTGCGGAGGAGCAGGTCGGAGGCGCCCGGCACGTCGAGGTACAAGGTGTCCTGGGGCGTACGCGCCGGGTGATCGGGCGGGATGTTGAGCGCCTCGAAGTTGTACCAGTCGGTCTCCACCTCCGGCCCCTCCATCACGCGGTAGCCGAGGGCCACGAACGCATCGACCATCGCCCGCTCGGTCTGGGTCAGGACGTGGAGCGCCCCCATCGGAAGGCGCCTGCCGGGAAGTGTGACGTCGACGGCGTCCACCTCGCCCACCGCCCGCTCCTGCTCGGCCGCCAGCTCCCGCTCGCGGTCCGAGAGGGCCTCGCGGAAGGCCTCGAACACCTCGTTGATCGCCTTTCCCAGCCCGGGCCGGTCGTCCGGCGCAGCCTCGCCGAGCGACCGCTGGATCGTGGGGACGGGAGCCCGTCTCCCCAGAACGGCGACCTCCGCTTCCCGCAGGTCCTCGAGCGAGGCGGCCTCGCGGATCGCGGCGAGGCCCCGCTCGCGCTCCCGCTCGAGGGCGGCGATCGTCTCCCCGGGGTCCATGTCGAGGGCTAGTCTACTGACCGTGACCATCCCGACGCGGCGCCGGTGCTAGGGATCCGCTGGTCGGACGCCGACCCCAGCGGCCTGCTCATCTTCACGATGGAGGTGGAGATCCCCCGGCCGCCGGAGGTGGTGTGGCCCTACCTCGTGGACTGGGAGGGGCTCGACCGCTGGATGGAGGAGGCCCGGGCCTTCCGGGTCCTGGGCGAGCCGCGGGAGGGCGTGGGCGTCGAAGCGGAGGCCACCATCTCGATCCTGGGGATCACGACGAGGGACCTGGTCCGCGTAACGAGGTGGGAGCCGCCGGCCGTGCTCGAGATCGAGCACCTGGGGTGGGTGAGCGGGCGGGGCCTGATGGAGCTGGGGGTGACGGCCGTCGGCTCCCACCTCTTCTGGCGCGAGGCGCTCCGTCCGCCGCTCGGCCCCCTCGGACGGATCGGGATGCGTCTGATGTCGCCGGTGATCCATCGAACGTTCCGTCGGGACCTGGAGACGCTCCGCGAGCTGATCGAGCGGGAGACCTAGACGGGAAGGCGCAGCCGGAGCCGGATCCCTCCGTCGGTCTCGACCTCCAGCGACCCCCCCAGGCGCTCGGCCACGAGCCTGGCCGCGTACAGGCTGACGCGGCCGCCGTGCTCGGGGGACCCGAGGACGTCCGTCGGCTCCTCGTCGCCGTGACGGTCCCCCGTTCGCCATGCCTCCACCACCGCGTACGATCCCTCTTCGGAGAGGCGGAGGGACACGGGACCCTCGCTCCCCCACCACATGGCGCCGTCCACGAGGCCGAACAGCAGGGCGCGGATCCGGTCGGGATCAGAGCGCGCCCGCGCCTCGCCCTCCACCTCGAGGTCGGGGAAGTCCTCGCTGGCAGCGAAGAGCTCGGCCAGCCACCGGACGGCCGCGCCGACGTCCGCTCGTTCGCTCGTCGAGGTGAGGGGCGCCCCCGAGAGGATGCGTACAGCGTCGACCACGAGGCGGACGAGCGCGGCCGTCCGGTGGCCGTCCAGGACCATCCCTTCGACGATCTCCCGCCGCTCCTCGTCGGAGAACCCGTCCCACCGTCTGGCCAGAGTGGTCACGAAGCCCGTGAGCGCGGTGAGCGGGGAGCGGACGTCGTGGCCGGCGGGGCCGATCAGCCCGGCGATCTGGGCGAGCCCGTCGGGCGCCTCTCGGGCTCGGACGGCCTCGAACAGCGTCACGGCCGCGGAGGCGGCCAGGTTGAGCGACTCGGCTCGGCCGCGGATCGGGACGCGGATGGTGACGTCGGCCAGCGCCCGAATCTCCGGCTCCAGGCCGTGCGCCTCGTTCCCGAACACGAGCGCAGTCGGCGCGGAGAGGTCGGCCTCGTAGATGGTCCGCTCCCCGTCCGCGGCTGTCGCCAGAACCTGCAGCCCTCCGCGACGAAGCCCCTCCAGGGCCTCGACCACGTCCACGTCCCGGAAGACCGGCAGGTGGAAGAGCGACCCCGCCGACGCTCGCACGGTCTTGGCGTTGTAGACGTCCACCGACTCGCGGCCGAACACCACCCCGTCCGCCCCCGCCGCGTCGGCCGTTCGGAGGATCGTCCCCGCGTTGCCAGGGTCTCGGACCGAGCTCAGCACCGCGACGAGCGAGGGATCGGGCTGCAGCTCCCCGAGGGGGACGTCCACGTAGGTGGCCACCCCGACGATGCCCTGCGGGGTCACGGTGGACGTGAGGTGCTCGACGACCTGCTGGGTAACCGCCTCGGTCCGCACCCCCGACCCCCGGGCTCGGTCCACGAGAGCGTCGACCCGGCCGTGCTCGTCCATCGTGTGGAAGAGGACCTCCACGCGGCCGGCATCGATCGCCTCCAGGGTGACCTGGGCCCCCTCCACGAGGAAGCGCGCCTCCCGATCCCGGAAGGCGCGCTTCTTCAGCTTGGCCGCCGCGACGATGCGCGGGTTCTTGGTGGAGGTGATCACGGCCCCGCGGCCGCCCGCCCCGCCTACTCCCCCAGCCCTCGGCGGGCGACCTCGACGAGTCCGGCGAAGCCCTCGGGGTCGGTGGCGGCGATGTCGGCCAGGACCTTCCGGTCGAGGTCGACCTCAGCGGCCTTCAGGCCGGTCATGAACCGGGAGTAGGAGAGCCCGTGCTGCCTGGAGGCCGCGCCGATGCGTGTGATCCAGAGCCGGCGGAACTCGCCCTTCCTCCGACGACGGTCACGGTAGGCGTAGACGCCCGAGTGGAGGAGCTGCTCTTTCGCCACCCGGTACCTGCGGGAGCGGGCGCCGCGGTAGCCCTTGGCCTGGGCCAGGACCTCCCGCCGCTTCTTCCGCCCGTGGACGCCTCGCTTCACGCGCGGCATCAGCGCCTCCCCAGCAGCCGAAGGACGGTTCGCTTCTCGGCGGTCACCTCGCTGGCCCTGGCCAGACGCCGCTTCCTGGAGGACGACTTCTTCCCCAGGAGATGGCCGCGGTTCGCCTTCCGGTGCAGGACCTTGCCGGATCGCGTCACACGGAAGCGCTTCGCGGCGCCTCGGTGGGTCTTCGTCTTCGCCATGCCGTCCTCCCTCACCCCTTCTTCGTGGGCGAGATCACCATCACCATGTTCCTGCCGTCGAGCTTCGGCATCTGCTCGACCTGGGCCATGTCCTCGAGGTCCCCCACCAGCCGGTCGAGGATCTTCCTCCCCAGCTCCGTGTGGGCCATCTCGCGTCCCCGGAACATGATCGTCACCTTCACCTTGTTGCCCGCCGTGAGGAAGCGCACGACGTGGCCCTTCTTCGTCTCGTAGTCGTGGGTGTCGATCTTGGGACGGAACTTGATCTCCTTGACCTCGACCCGCGCCTGCCGCTTCCGCGCCTCCTTCTGCCGGACGTCGCGCTCGTACTTGTACTTCCCGTAGTCCATGATCCGGGCGACCGGCGGCTTCGCCTGCGGCGCCACCTCGACCAGATCGAGATCGAGCTCGTCGGCCTGGCGCAGGGCGTCGCGTGTGGAGACGATGCCGATCTGCCCGCCATCGGGTCCTACCAGGCGGACCTGCGGAGCGCGGATCCGCTCGTTGATGCGGGGTTCAACCGGTACGCCGAATCACCTCCATACGAAACGCGCCGGCGAACGGCGGCGGCGC
>DASUTZ010000029.1:0-6131 GCA_036374295.1 Actinomycetota bacterium | reverse complement strand
GTCCCCGACGCGCCGCCGCGCGACGTCCACCACCGCCACTTTCCGCGCGTACGTCTCGTCGTCCACCCCCGTTCCGCGCCCCGTCCACTGCTCCACCGGGCCGCCGAACAGGGTGGCGGCGACCGCCGCAGCCGCCGTCGTGTTCCCGATCCCCATCTCGCCGAGGACGAGCAGGTCGCACCCGTCCGCCTCCGCGACCGCCCGCCGACCGGCGGCGATCGCCTCCCCGAACCGCTCCTGCCCCATCGCCGGCTCCACGAGCAGGTTCCCCGTGGGCCGCCCCACCCCGACGTCCGCGACGGAGAACGCCGCCCCCACCTGGTCGGCCAGCACGGGGGCCGTGGCGACGCCCTCCTTCAACGCGGCCAGCATCGAGCGCGTCACCTCTGGCGGATACGCGCTCACCCCCTCGGCTGCCACGCCGTGGTCGGCGGCGAACACGACGCACGCCGGCGCTTCCACCGCCGGAGGCGCGCCCCGCCACCCGGCCAGCCACACGGCCAACGCGTCCAGCCCGGCAAGCGCCCCCCTCGGCCTGAGGACCCGGACCGCCCTGTCCGCCACCGCCCGTCGTGCCGCCTCGTCCGGACCCGGGAGGCCCGCCAGCGCTCGCTCCAGCTCGCGGATCGGGTCATCCACGGCCGGCCTCCTCATCCAGGGGCGCCCACCCCTCCTCGAGGGGCAGCACACGACCCGCCACCACGAGCAGCGCCCGCGACGCCCGCGACGCCCAGATCGCGTTCACCCGCCCCAACAGATCCCGATACCGGCGGGAGAGAGGATGCATGGGGACGATCCCGGCCCCGACCTCGTTGGTCACCGCGATCGTCCGGCCGTCCCGGGCCCGGGCCGCCTCCGCCGCGGCCTCGGCTACGGCCACCACCTCCTCGTCGTCGCACCCGTCCTCGAGGAGGTTCGAGACCCAGAGCGTCAGGCAGTCTACGATCGCCGTCGCGCCCTCCGGCACCCTCCCCAGGGCTCCCCGGAGATCCACCGGCGCCTCGACCGTCACCCACCCGGACGGCCGCTCGGCCCGGTGCCGCTCGATCCGGTCCGCCATCTCCTCGTCGATCGCCCGGGCCGTGGCCACGAAGCTCACCGGCTTCCCGGCCCGCTCCGCCAGCGCCACGGCCAGGTCCGACTTCCCGGCGCGGGCCCCGCCGATCAGCAGCGTCAGGCTCACGCCGGCTTTTCCCGCTCACCGGCCGGCGCAGCGGCCGCGTCCCTCACGGGGATCACCACCACGCCCCCGCCGTCGTCGTCCAGGATCCGGACCCGGGCCCCGTAGTGCCGCCCGATCGTCGACTCGGTCAGGACCTCCCGAACGGGCCCCTCAGCGGCAACCGTCCCGCGATCGAGAAGGATGAGCCGCTCCGCGAACTGCCCGGCCAGCGTCAGGTCGTGCATCGCAGCCACGACCGTGAGCCCCTCCTCCCTCCGCAGAGCGTCGATCAGCTCGAGGGCCTGCTGCTGGTGCCCCACGTCCAGCGCGCTCGTGGGCTCGTCGAGCAGCAGCAGCGGCGCGCCCTGCGCCAGCGCCCGCCCGATGATCGCCCGCTGGAGCTCTCCTCCCGAGAGCGTGCCCAGGGGCCGCTCCGCTAGGTCCTCGAGCTCGAGCCGAGCAAGCACCCGAGCCGCCACCTCCAGGTCGGAGACCCCCTCGCTCCCCAGGTACGAGATGTACGGCGTCCGCCCCGTGAGCACGTAGTCGATCACCGGCATCGGCTCGGGCACGACGGGGCGCTGGGGCACGTAGGCCACGAGGCGCGCGGCCGCGCGGCGAGGCATCCGCGCAACCTCCTCGCCCCCCAGGAGCACCGTTCCCCCATGCGGCATCAGGCCGGCCACCGCGCGGAGGAGCGTGGTCTTCCCCGAGCCGTTCGGCCCGATCAGCCCGGTCCACGACCCCGGAGCGACCTCGAGGTCGATACCCCGGAGCGCCGGCGTCCCGTCGTAGGCGGCCGTCACCGCCCGTAGCCCGAGGCCGATCACGCCATCCCCTTCGAGCGGCGAAGCACCGCGAGGAAGAACGGCGCTCCGAAGAAGGCGGTCACGACGCCGATGGGTATCTCGGCCGGGGCCAGGATGGTGCGCGCGGCGAGATCGGTCAGCACGAGGAAGGCGGCGCCGAACGCGATGGACAGGGGAAGCACCAGCCGGTACGAGCCCCCGAACGCCAGACGCACCGCGTGGGGGACGATGATCCCGACGAACCCGATCAGCCCGCTGACCGCCACCGCCGCCGCCGTGGCCAGGCTGGCCGCGACCACGATCACGAGCCGCACCCGCCCGGCCCGGACCCCCAGGCTCTCGGCCTCCTCGTCGCCGAGCGACAGCACGTCCAGCAGGCGCCGGTGCACCAGTAGCACGACGCCCCCCACCAGGAAGTAGGGAGCCATCAGGGCCGCCTCGCGCCAGGTCACGGTGCCCAGCGTCCCCAGGATCCAAGCGAACACCTGGCGCAGCGTGTCGTCCTCGCGCTGCTGGAAGTAGGTCTGCACCGCGGTCAGGAACGAGGCCACGGCCACGCCCGCCAGGATCAGGGTCCCGCTCGTCCGGGACCGGCCCACCGAGCGGCCCAGCCCGTAGGCGGCGCCCACGCCCACGAGCGCGCCGAGGAAGGCCGCCGCCGGGAGCGGGCCGACGGGGCCCCCAGCCGACGGCAGGTAGGCCACGGCGAGCGTGGCCCCGAGGCCCGCCCCGGCGGCGGCCCCGAGCAGGTAGGGGTCGGCCAGCGGGTTCCGGAACACGCCCTGGTACGCCGCGCCGGCCATTGCCAGGGCCGCCCCCACCATCCCCCCGACCACGACCCGAGGGAGCCTGATCTGCCACAGGATCGCCTGCTCCCGCTCAGCGAGCCCCGAGCTCACCCCCACGAAGGGGACCCGATCCAGCAGCTCCAGGAGGACGCCCTTCGGCGAGAGCCCCACCGGCCCGATCAGCACACCGGCGAGCCCAGCCAGTGCCAGCACCCCCAGCGCGATGCCCAGCAGCCCGGGCCGCAGGCGGGTGGGCCGGAGCCTCACCTCCGCGGTCGCCGTCGCCATCAGGACCCTGCCCCGGCCACGGCCTCGACCACGACCTCGAGGAGGTCCACCACGCGCGGCCCCCACCGCGAGGCGACGTCGTCGTCGAGGGCCACCACGTTCCCTTCCTGGACGGCCTGGATGCCGTCCCATCCGGGACGCGCCGCGACCGACTCCGCCGACTCCCCGCAGCACTTCGTGTCCGCCAGGAAGATGAAGTCCGGGTTGGCCGCGACGATGAACTCCGAGCTGAGCTGGGGGTATCCGCTGCTCGCCCCCTCGGCCTCGTCGGCGATGCTCTGCATCCCGATCATCGCCAGCACCTGCCCCACGAACGTGTCCGACGTCACCGTGAAGAAGGTCGGGTCGAGCTCGAAGTAGTGGGTCGGCGCCCGTACGAACTCCGGAACCTCCTCGAGCAGCTCGTCGATCGCGGCCTGCATCTCCCTCACCTCGTCGCTCGCCCCCGAGGGCTGCCCGGTCAGCTCGCCCAGCTGCTCCATCTGCTCGTACGTTCCCTGGAGATCCTCGGCCGCCGGCTGCAGCAGCACCGGGATGTCCAGCCCCTCCAGCGAGGCGATGAGGTCGCTGATGTCGTTCGAGATCACCACGAGGTCTGGCTCGTACCCGGCGATCGCCTCGATGTTGGGCTCGAACCCGGAGAGGTCGGTCACCGGAGCCTCGGGGGGGTAGTTCGACTGGTCGTCCACGGCGACGATCTGATCGCCGGCTCCGATGGCGAACAGCATCTCCGTGGCCGTGGGAGAGAGCGAGACGATCCGCTCGGGCCGCTCATCCATCGTCACGGGCCCGTTGGCGGCCTCGACCGTCACGGGGAACGAACCGCCCCCAGGCGAGGGCGAGGGTCCCGCCTGTGGCTCGGCGTCGTCGCCACACGCTCCGAGGATCAGCACGAGGGTGAGGAACAGGCCTCCGGTCCCGCGGCGCATCCCGCCTCCTTCCCGGCCGTCGAGCGCGGCCGCGTCGGCCGTCCCTCGAGGCCCGGGAACGAAGCAGGCCCCCTCAGCGGGGGCCGCGTGGGCCGCCCCCGGCACGCGAGGGACGGTGCTCCCTTCCGAGGCAGGTCTCCTGACTTCCGGATCCTCACTTCCCCGAGCCTTCCCAGGACCTGAGCCCCAGTGGCATCCCTCGGGGTCGCTCCCCGGTCACAGTGGCGCGACCGTGCCGGATTCTCACCGGCTTCCCTTTTCAGCTCCGGCGGGGGAGCCGTCCCCGCCGTCGCCACCTCGGACCGTCAGCTCCGATTCTCCCGCAGGAGCGGGGCCGGAGACAAGCCGAGCGGCGTCAGGTTTCTCGGGTGACGCGGCGCGCCCGCTTGAACAGCGAGTACAGGGTTATGGCGATCAGCGCGAACCCGAGGAACGCGCGGACCTGCTCGGCCGAGAACCGGGTCCTCGACGCCACGCCGCGCGCGATCGGGTCGCCCACCTTCCGTCGCCATCCCGTGAGCGAGGCGTCGCCCACCGCGGTCATCTTGGAGGTCATGGCGTCGTTCTTCCCTGCCCCGGCCCCCTCGAACCCAAAGAAAGAGTGACAAAAGCCGGGGCGCGGGTTGCGCCGGAGGGCCGCGGCGGTGTACAAGTCGCCTTGGAACCGCGGGAGTCTTCGGACTCTCGCGGTTCCGTTTGTCGCTACCCCTTCGTGGCCAGCACGGTCATGCCCCCGGCGCCCTCTGGCGTCGGCGTCCCGGGCTCGGCCCACTGAACCCTTCCGAAGGCCCTGGCCCACCCCGAAGCGACCGGGAACACCACGTGCTGGAGCGACCAGTTCGAGAGCCTGGGGAACCGCGACATGAAGCCGATCCCGAGGCGCGCCAGGCCCGGGCGCACCTGCGCGGGACGGGTGAGGTAGCCCTGGGAGCGCAGGCCTGCCGCGCCGATCTTCTCCAACAGCTCATCGGGCTCGTATCGCCGGACGTGCGCGCACGCGTCGTCGATCGCCGACCAGAGCGACATGTGGAGCGGGACCGAGACCAGAGCCGTTCCCCCGGGGCGCAGGACCCGGACGATCTCGGCCAGCATCCGCTCGTCCTCCTCCACGTGCTCGAGGAGCTCGAGGGCCAAGACCGCGTCGAAGGCTCCATCCTTGAACGGGAGCTCCCACCCCCCCGTCTGCACCGCCCGCCCCCCGGCCCATCGCAGCGCCCGGACCGCCCGCGGCGACCGCTCCACGAAGAAGGAGCCGCGGGCGGGCGCCGTCGGCCTGAGCCCCGAGCCGATCTCGAGGATCCGGGCCCCGCCGAGCAGCGGCTCGAGGCGCCTCCAGAGGTGCGGCCGCACCTGGACAACCCGACGCGAGCTCCATCGATCCTCGTACACGCGGACGCCGTCGCGAGGCCGGTCCCGGGCCGGGGCTGACGTTCTCATCGGCCAACAAGATACCCGTTCGCTCCGGTGCTACCCACGCCGCGCTAGGCTTCCGCGGACGAAGGAGGCGACGATGATCGTTCGGACGGTCGAGGACGTGGCGGGGACGCCGGCCCAGGTCTCGGGCGGCCTGTGGACCAGCACGAGGCTGCTGCTGCGCGACGACGGGCTGGGCTTCACGATGACCGAGACGGTGATCGAGCCCGGCATGGACGAGGAGCTCTGGTACAAGCATCACCTCGAGGCCTGCTTCTGCGTGGAGGGCGAGGCCGAGATCGAGGAGCTGGAGACGGGTGAGCGCCACGAGATCCGTCCGGGGACGCTCTACGCCCTCGACCGCCACGATCGCCACCGGCTGCGGACGCGGACTAGGGTCCGACTGATCTGTGTGTTCAGCCCGGCCCTCCGCGGGGATGAGATCCACGACGAGGACGGCTCGTACCTCCTGGACTGAGCTCGGATGTGAGCTTCGGACCCGCTCGGGATAGCATGGCGCCGCCAAACGGAAGGGAGAGCTCATGCGACGCATCACGCCGATCCTGGTGGCGCTCGTGCTCGCCGGACTCACCGCCCCGGCGGGGGCGACCGCAGAGACGGAGCCCGTCCGGTTCGCCACCTTCAACGCCTCGCTGAACCGGAACTTCGAGGGACAGCTGATCGCCGACCTGTCCACGCCGGCCAACGCCCAGGCGCGCACGGTCGCCGAGATCATCCAGCG
>DASUTZ010000028.1:0-2317 GCA_036374295.1 Actinomycetota bacterium | reverse complement strand
TGACGACGGCGTCTTCGTCCGAGAGGACGAGGCTGAGGCGAAGGGGCTCGAGGTAGGCGAAACCCTGCGCATGGAGTTCGGGGCCGCCGGCGTCGTCCCCATGGAGGTTCGAGGGATCTACCGGGAGGGCTGGCTGGCCGGCACCTACCTGATCTCGCTCCAGGCGTACGAGGCCAACTACACCGAGCAGCTGGACAACCTGCTGTTCGTCAAGACGGCCCCCACGCTCTCGGGCCGTGAGGCGAGGCAGGCGATCGCCGCGCTCCAGGAGGCGTTCCCGGGAGTCGAGATCCAGGACCAGGCGGAGCTGCGTCGGTCCCAGGAGCAGCAGGTGAACAGCCTCCTCGGGATGGTCACGGCACTGCTCGGGCTGGCGATCCTCATCGCCCTGCTGGGCATCGTCAACACGCTCGCGCTCTCGGTGCTGGAGCGGACGCGGGAGCTGGGCCTGCTTCGAGCGGTGGGAATGAGCAGGCGGCAGGTTCGCCGGATGATCCGGTGGGAGTCGGTCATCATCGCGCTGATCGGCGGCGTGCTGGGGCTGGCCGTCGGCCTGTTGTTCGGGTGGGCGCTGGTCCAGGCTCTGGCCGACGAGGGCATCACGTCGTTCACGGTCCCGTTCGGCCAGCTGGCGATCTTCCTGGCGCTGGCGGGAGTGGCGGGCGTGCTCGCCGCGATCGGGCCGGCCAGACGGGCGGCCCGACTCGACGTGCTGCAGGCCATCGCCTACGAGTGACATGGGAGCCACCCGGACCACCGCCTTCGTCCTCTACCCAGGACTCACGCCGCTCGACCTCGTGGGGCCGCTCCAGGTGATGAGCGTGCTGGAGCGCTTCGCCCCCGAGTGCAGGGCGATCGTGGTCGGCGAAAGGGTGGAGCCGATGGAGACGGACGCCGGCATCTCGATCGTGCCCCAGGCCACGTTCGAGGAGGTCCCCGAGCCCCGGGTGGTCGTCGTTCCGGGCGGTGGAAGCCCCACGATCCGCCAGATGGGGAACGAGGTTGTGCTCGACTACCTGCGCAGGGTGGCGGACCGGGCCGAGGTCGTGGCCTCCGTGTGCACCGGCGCGCTGCTGCTGGCGGCGGCCGGTCTCCTCGAGGGCCGGCGGGCCACGACGCACTGGGGGTACCACGCCCTGCTGGAGCGGCTCGGCGCCACGTACGTCCCCGAGCGCTGGGTCGACGACCCGCCCTTCTTGACGAGCGCCGGCGTCTCGGCAGGGATCGACATGGGCCTGGAGCTCGCCGCCAGGGTCGCGGACGTGGACCGGGCCAGGCTGGTCCAGCTGGGGATCGAGTACGACCCCCGGCCGCCGTTCGGTCCGATCGACTGGTCGACCGTCGATCGGGACGTCCTCACCCCCCTCGCGGAGTCATCGGTGCGAACCGAACTCGCCGACCGCCCCCACCTCCAGCGACGGCTCCTCCCCGAAGGCTGAGCACCGTGGAGCCACAGGGCCTGGACGTCGACCTCGGAGGCTATCGCCTCCACCTGGACTGCCGGGGCGAAGGATCGCCAGCGGTGATCCTCGAGGCGGCGATCTGGGACATCGGGCTGACCTGGGCCAGGGTGCAGCCCCAGGTGGCGCGCTTCACGAGGGTCTGCTCGTACGACCGCGCCGGCCTCGGCCGGAGCGAGCGAGGCCCCCGCCCGCGCACCGTGCACGTCATGGTCGAGGAGCTCCGTGCCCTGCTTGGGGCGGCCGGCGTGCCGCCCCCGTACGTCCTCGTGGCCCACTCGTTCGGGGCGCTGATCGCGAAGCTCTTCGCCCACCGGCACCCGAGCGAGGTCGCGGGTATCGTCCTCGTGGACGGCGCGCACGAGGACCAGCTGGCCCGCTTCCCCCGGACGGTGCGGGCCGCGTGGGAACCGATGTCCGAGATGCAGCTCGGGGCCCTGCGCGCGGCGAGGGAGGCGATCGCCGCGGGCACGTTCGACCCGACGATGGCGCCGGTCCCCGACCTGCCTCCCGACGCCGCCGCCCTCTATCGGTCGCTGCTCACCTCGGGACCGGGGATGGTCGACACCGAGATCGAGGAGCACGAGGCGCTGGAGGAATCCCAGCGGATCGTCCGCGAGGCGGGTGTCTCCTCGCTCGGGGATCTCCCGTTGGTGGCGCTCTCGCACGGGGTGCCGCCGCCGCCGTTCCCGCCCGAGCTCGGCGTCACCCCCGACGACCAAGAGCGATACGAGGACGTCTGGCAGGACTTGCAGGGCGAGCTGGCCGCCCTCTCGTCACGCGGGGAGCGCCGGGTGGCCGAGGGCGCGAGCCACATGATCCACCACGACCGCCCCGACCTCGTGGTCGAGGCGATC
>DASUTZ010000027.1:0-10729 GCA_036374295.1 Actinomycetota bacterium | reverse complement strand
CTTCCATCTGGCGGGGCGGCTGCTGGCCCGACACCCGCGGGCCACGCGCCAGGTGATCATGGTCACCGACGGCGAGCCGACCGCGCACCTGGAGGGCGACGAGGTCTTCTTCTCGTGGCCGCCGGTGCGGGAGACGATCCGGCGGACGCTGTCGGAGGCGATGCGGCTGGCCCGGGCCGGCGTGACGCTCAACGTGTTCATGCTCGAGGACTCTCCGGGCCTGGCGCGGTTCATGGAGCGCCTGGCGAGGCTGACCTCGGGCCGCATCTTCCTGATGTCGGGCGAGTCGGTGGGCGACTTCGTGCTCCGAGACTACGTGGCCAGGCGGGCCTCGTGAGCACGCCGCTGGCCAGGAAGCTGGGGATCACGGCCGGGTCGCGCGTCGTCTTCGTCGGGCAGCCCGACGGATTCGAGGGGGCGCTGGCGCCGCTACCTCGAGGGGTGACCATCGCCACACGGGTCGGAGGGCCGCACGACGTCGTGGTGCTGTTCGCCCACCGGCGCTCGGCGCTTGAGCGGCGGCTCCCCTCGCTCCGGAAGGCGCTGGACTACACGGGCAGCCTGTGGATCGCCTACCCGAAGAAGGCCTCCGGCGTCCCCAGCGACCTCGACTTCACCGTGGTGCAGGAAGCGGGCCTGGCCACGGGGCTCGTGGACAACAAGACCGCCTCGATCGACGAGACCTGGACGGCCGTCCGGTTCGTCTACCGGCTCTCGGATCGCCCGGAGGTCACGGCTCCCACCATAGGGTGACGACGCGGGCCGCGGGCGGCCCGATCCCCCACCCGGTCGGCCCCTCGCGGAGGCGGTCGCCCAGCGCCTCGGCCACCTCGGGATCGCGATCGGGGGTCAGGCACAGCATCCGGCGGGCCTGGGCCACGGCGGCCTCTCGGTCTGGAAAGCCGCCGCCCTCGCGCGGGACCAGGTGATCCTCGCGCCCGGTATCGATCCCGGCCTCGCGCAGGGCGGCCACGGCGACGTCGGCGGTGGGCTCGGTGGGGCGCTCCAGGTCGTGGAAGCGGCGCCACAGGTCGGCCATCCAGGACACCGGGTGCTGGGCGGTGAGCTCCACGACGACCAGCCGACGCGCGTGGTCCGTGAGCGCGCGGACGAACGGGCCGAGGTCGGGGACGTTGTAGAGGACGTGGTGGCAGACGACGACGTCGCAGACGGGCGACTCGCCGGCCGCCTCGGGCCAGGACCGCTCGATCGTCGTCAGCGTCACCTCCCGCTCGACGGCCAGCTCCTCGAAGGCCGTCAGCAGCTCACGGGAGGGGTCGACGGCCACGATCGCGTCGGCTGGCGGGGCGAGGGGGAGCGACGCCGCGCCGGCGCCGGCCCCCACGTCGAGGACGGTCCCGCCGCCCCGAAGGGCGGCGCCGGCGCGGCGTCGCGACGGCGTCTCGGGCTCTTCGGGTGCCCGGCGGGCTCGGTCGGCGAAGATCTCGGGCCGGAACCCCCAGGGCGGCTCGGGCGCCTTCGCCAAGATCTCGTCGGGGATGGCCCACGAGGCCAGCGCCTCGCGCCACCGCTCCAGGGCGCCCATCAGACGAGCGGCCAGGGGATGGGGCGGCCGGGGCCCGGGCCGGGGAACCGGCCGGCCTCCAGCAGGGCCTCCGCCCGGGCCCCGGCCGCCCCCACCTCGGCCGGGTCGAGCACCCCCTCCAGCCCCTCCCGAAGCGGCCCGCCCCGAAGCTCGCCCACGACCCGCTCCAGGTCCTCCGCCAGCCCTCCGGGCAGGGCCTCGCCGGCGAAGTCCCAGATCACCGTCCGCAGCTTCGGCTCGACGTGGAACGTCAGCCCGTGGTCGATGCACCAGAGCCGCCCGTCCTCGCCCAGAAGGACGTGGCCGCCCTTCCGATCCGCGTTGTTGGCCACCACGTCGAACGCCGCCACCGCCTTCAGCTCGCCGGCCCGCTCCTCGCGGAGCGTGAAGTAGTGCTCGCCCTCAACCGCCATCACGTACTCCTGGACGGCGCCGGGCCCGGCCGGGCCGTCCCGCATGACCGTGGGCGGCACATCGGGCCATCCCAGGGCCTCGGCCAGCCGCGCCGCGGCCACCTCGCGCGCCGCCAGCGTCCCGATGGGGAAGTCCCACAGCGGCGCCTCGCCCCGGACCGGCTTGTAGACGACGTGGAGCCCTCCGATCCGGCCCAGGAAGGTGTGATTCGAGGCGCCCGGCAGGAGCCCCAGCACCTCGAGCTCGCCGCCGGCCAGGGCGGTGGTCACGCCTCCCCCAGCCGACCTTGGCCGTTCATCGCCGGGCAGACGTGGCCCTCGGGGTCCATCGGGTTGCCGCAGAACTCGCAGGTGGGCCTCCCGGCCGCGGCCACGGCGATCCCGTGGCGGGCCAGCGCCAGCATCTGCTCGCGGGTGGCCCAGAACCGGGCCTGCCCGCCCAGCTCGGCCTCCTCGTCCTCCTCCTCGAGCTCCTCGGCCTCGAGCATGAAGAGGTCACGCTCCTCCGCGTAGCCCACGGCGATGCGCGCGGCCCGCCACTCGGGCACGAGGGGCTGCTCGAGCTCCATCTCGTGCTCGCCCACCTCGACCTCCACGTCGGTCCCGAGCCGGGAGAGCATGTCCACGACGGTCGCCGACAGCAGCTGCACCTGCTGCTTCTCCACGACGATCGTCACGAGGTCGGTCCCGCGGCGGGCCTGGAGGTAGAAGGTGCGCTCGCCGGGCTCCCCGACCGCCCCGACGGTGATGCGGTCCACGGGGTCAAGCTCCACGCGCCTATCCTCCCACCTTCCCCGGGACGAGGTCCTCCAGACGCCCGGTGTCGTTGGCGCGGAGGACGCGCGGGATGCCGTCCCCCAGCGCGAGCGCGGTGACCGAGGCGGTGGACGCCTCCAGCCGCTGGAACAGGTCGAGGTGGAGGCCCGCGTAGTGCGCGAGCGCGAGGCGGATCACGTCGCCGTGGGTCACGACGGCCGCCACGCCCCTCCGGTGGCGGCGGGCGATCCCCTCGATCGCCCGGACGGCCCGCTCCTGGACCTCGAGGAGGCTCTCCCCGTTCGGGAACCGCGCCGTCGAGGGCCTCGTCCGGACCTGCCGCCACACCTTCGTCCGGCGGAGCGAGGCGAACGTCCTCCCCGTCCAGTCGCCGTAGTCGACCTCGTTGAGATCCTCGAGGATCTCCGGCTCCAGCCGGCGGCCGCGGGCGATCGTCTCGGCCGTCTCCCGGCACCGCTGCATCGGGCTGACGTAGAGGCCGTGGATCCGCACCCGGCGGAGGCGCTCGGCCAGCCCCTCGGCGTCGGCCCGGCCCCGCTCGGAGAGCGCGACGCCCTGGGAGCGCCCGTAGAGGCGCTTCCCCGTGTGGTCGGCCACCGCGTGCCGGATCAGGAGGATGCGTGCCACGACCCCCAGCATAGGGCGACCGGTCGGGTCGGTCCGCCGGGCACTACGATGCGAGGAATGGCGAGGCCGAAGGTGCTCGTGCTGGGCGGCGGGTACGCGGGCGTGATGGCCGCGGCCGGGCTGGGCGCGCGGGCCGACGTGCTCATCGTCAGCCGCGACAACTTCCTGCTCTTCACGCCGATGCTGGCCGAGGTGGCGGCCGGGGACCTCGACCCGCGCCATGTCGTCAGCCCGATCCGCCAGCTCGCCCCCCACGCCCGGCTGCTGATCGGCGACATCGAGGAGATCGACCTCGCGTCCAAGACCGTCACGGTGCGGCCGAAGCTGCGCGAGGGGGTCGTGCGGTACGGGGCCGACGCGATCGTGCTGGGGCTGGGGGCGGTCCAGGCCACCTTCGGGATCGAGGGGGTGGACGAGCACGCCCTGCCGTTCAAGACGATCTCCGACGCCCTGCGCATCCGGAACCGGATGCTGGCCTCGCTGGAGGCGGCCGCCGAGTCGCACGACCCGCGTTTGACGAGGGTGGCGGTCGTGGGCGCAGGGTACTCGGGCGCGGAGCTGGCCACCGCGCTGGCGGACATGCTCTCGGAGGCCGCGGCGCGGTTCTACCGAACCGCGCCGCGGCCTCACGTCACCCTCGTGGACGCCCTCGAGCGGGTGACCGCGATGCTCCCCGAGCGGCTGAGCGCCGAGGCCGAGCGCGGGATCCGGGAGCGCGGCATCGAGCCCGTCCTCGGAGCGAAGGTGGCGAAGGTCCACGAGGGCGGCATCTCGCTCGAGGACGGGCGGGAGATCGAGGCCGGCACCGTGATCTGGGCCGCCGGCGTGCGGCCCAATCCCCTCGCGGAGACGCTCGGGCTCCCCGCGGGGCCCGGCGGCAGGCTCGTCGTGGACGGGCACCTGCGGGCCGCGCCCGGCGTGTTCGCCGGCGGCGACCTGGCCGCGGTCCCCGACGGCCGCGGGGGGATCTCGCCCCCCACCGCCCAGTTCGCCCTGCGGCAGGGCGTCTACCTCGGACGCCATCTTCTGGACGTGCTGGAGGGCCGATCCGCCCCTCCGTTCCGCTACCGGACCCTGGGCGAGCTCGTCTCGCTGGGCCACCGCAACGCCGTGGGACTGGTCTTCGGGGTGCCGGTGACCGGCGTGCCGGCCTGGTTCCTCTGGCGGAGCTACTACCTGATGCGCCTCCCCACGCTGCTCCGCAAGGCCCGCGTGGCGCTCGACTGGACGCTGGACGTCGTGTTCCCTCCCGACATCGCCTGGCTCCCCACGAGCGACCTCGGCCCCGACCCCTCGGAGCCGTGACGGACCTGGCCGTTGTGGGGGACGCCCTGCTCGATATCGCGGCCCACGCGCCGCCCCTGCTCGAGGGGGGCGACGTCCGGGGCACGGTTCGGGCGCGACCCGGTGGCCAGGGGGCGAACGTCGCCGCATGGGCGGCGAGCGAGGGGCTGCGGGTCCGGCTCCACGCCCGGGTCGGCGACGACGCGGCGGGCCGCCTGGTCCGCGAGTCGCTCGAGGCTCGCGGCGTGGAGACGGCGCTGGTCGTGGATCCGGGGGCGCCGACCGGGACCCTGCTGGTGCTGGTGCACGGAGGGGACCGATCGATGGTGGCCGATCGAGGCGCAGCGGCGCGGCTCTCGCCCGCCGATCTCCCCGAGGAGATCGAGGCCGACGCGGTGCTGGTCTCCGGCTACTTGCTCTTCGACCAGGGCTCCGAGGCGGCCGGTCTGGCCGCATTGGAGCAGGCCCGCGCCCGGCACCTCGCGGTCGAGACCTCGACCTGGCCCCTGCTCGAGGCCTACGGCGCGGAGCGGTTCCTGGAGGCCACCTCGGCCGCCACCGTGCTACTGGCCAACGAGCGCGAGGCGGAGGTGCTGACGGACGCCGAGGGCGAGGAGGCGGCGGCGAAGCTCGGGGAACGGTACGAGGTGGCGGTGGTGAAGCTCGGGGATCGCGGCGCCGCGCTGGCCTCGGCCGAGCTGACGCTTCTCGAACCCGCCAAGCAGGTCGAGGTCGCGGACCCCACCGGCGCCGGGGACGCGTTCGACGCCGCCTTCCTGGCGACGCTCCTCCGCGGAGGATCGCTCGGCCGTGCGCTGGACCACGCCATCACGACGGGCGGATGGGTGGCATCGCGGGAGGAGGCCTGGCCGTGAGCGAGCCGACCCGCTCCCCCGAGCTCCGCGGCGCAGAGCGGCCCCTCGTGGGTCTGGAGACGAGCGTGCTGGCGCAGGGCCTCCCCGAGCCGAGGAACCGCGAGGCCGCCGATCGGATGGGGGAGGCCGTGCGCGCGGCGGGCGCTCTCCCCGCGTGGACGTGGGTTGACGACGGTGAGGTGCGGGTCGGGGCGACCGGCGACGAGCTCGACCGGCTGTGCGCCGAGGCCGCGGCCAAGGTCGCCCGGCGCGACCTCCCCATGGCCGTGGCGGGCCGCGGCCTCGGCGCAACCACCGTCTCGGCCACGCTCTGGATCGCCGCCCATGCCGGGATCGAGGTCGCCGCCACCGGCGGGATCGGCGGCGTCCACCACGGAGGCGGCGACGTCTCGGCCGACCTCGCGGAGCTGGCCCGCTCCCCCGTCACCCTGGTCTGCGCCGGCCCGAAGTCGATCACCGATCCGGCGGCGACGCTGGAGCGACTCGAGGAGCTGGGGGTCGGCGTGGTGGGCTACGGGACCGACCGACTCCCCTTCTTCCTGGCACGCGAGGCCCCGATCGAGCTCGAGCACCGTGCCGACTCTCCCAGGGAGGCCGCGGAGATCGCCCGTGCACGCCGGGATCTGGGTCTGGGGGCCGCCCTCCTCGTGTGCGTGCCGATCCCGGAGCTCTACGCGCTCGACCCTGACGAGATCGCCGACGCCGTCGCCGGATGCGAGGAGCGCGCCGCGCGCGAGGCCGTCAACGGGAAGGACCTCACGCCGTACCTGCTCCGCTGCCTGGCCCAGGAGACGGACGGCCGCAGCCTGGAGGCCAACCTGGCCCTCCTCGAGGAGAACGCCCGCGTAGCCGGCGCGATCGCCGCCGCCCTCTGAACTTCCCCAATCCGAGGAACCGGAACGAGCGTATCTGGGAGATGGGACGCGAGCGCGGGGGGCGCGAGCGTTCCGGGACCAGGTTCTCCCGCTCTCGACGCTTTGGGGGTCGAGGGCGGGAGAACCGCTGCCCGATGGCGGGTTGCCGTTCCGGAGGGTCCGCCTTCGACCGATGCGCCGTTCCGTCGCTCCCTCCGGGCGAGAGCCGTTCATAATCAGCCATCAACAAGGGAGGTCGGTACGCAGCAGGCTGTGGGGGGTGACCAGGCCGCGGCGATCGTCGGCGAGCGCTTCGACACCTACCTGGAGCGCATCCGCGACCTCTGTCGCATGCCCTCGGTCAGCGCCACCGGCGAGGGGGTCCGCGACGTCGCCGACGCCGTCCTCGGGATGATCCAGGCCGCCGGGGGCGAGGCCGAGCTCGTCGAGACCCCGGGCTTCCCCGTGATCCTGGGCGAGATCCCCGGGCCGCCGGGAGCCCCCTCTCTCCTGCGCTACGGCATGTACGATGTCCAGCCGGCCGAGGAGCCCGACTGGACCGTCCCCCCGTTCTCCGCCGAGATCGTGGACCTGGACGGCATCGGCCCCTCCGTCGTCTGCCGAGGCGTGGCCAACTCCAAGGGCAGCCTCGCCTCGTTCTTCTGCGCGCTCGACGCCCTCCGCGACGCGGGCGGGATCCCCTGCGCGATCCGCTTCGTGATCGAGGGCGAGGAGGAGCTGGGCAGCATGAACCTTCCCGCCGTCGTCACCGAGCGCGCCGACGACCTCCGAGCCGACTGCGGGGCCGACCTCGACCTCTGCGGCGAGCGGGACGGCTCGGCCCAGCTCATCACGGGCTGCAAGGGGCTCCTCAGCATGGAGCTCGTCTGCCGGGCCGGGGACTGGGGCGGGCCCGCCAAGCCGCTCCACTCCAGCGAGGCGGCGTGGATCGCCTCACCCGTCTGGAGCCTGGTCCACGCGCTGGCCACGATCGTCGGGCCGGGCGAAGAGCTCCTCGTCCACGAGATCACGGCCGCCGCCGCGCCGCCCTCGGACGACGACCGCCCCCTCCTCCGCGAGCTCGCCGCCGGCTTCGACCCGGCCGAGCACCTCGGCGACGCGAGGGCCTCCCGCTACAAGATCGAGGGGACCCCCGAGGAGCTCCTCGAGGCCCTGATCTACCGCCCCACCGCCAACATCGACGGGCTCGAGGCGGGCTACACGGGCCCCGGCCACACGATCATGCCCAGCGAGGCCCGGGCCGTGCTCGACCTCCGCCTAGTCCCCGACCTGGACCCCGACGAGGCCGCCGCGGCCGTCCGCCGCCACCTCGACCGCGAGGGCTTCCCCCATGTGGAGGTCCTCCCGCTGGAGCGCTACCCCTGGGCCAGGTCCGCGCCCGACTCCCGCGCCTCCCGCGCGATGCGCGCCTCCTACGATCGGCTGGGCCGCCGTCCGCTCCCCTACCCGATGGCCCCCTGGTGCGCGCCCTTCTACATCTTCGACCGCCTGCTCGAGATGCCGTGGGCCTCGGGCGGCCTCGGGTTCAGCGGCGGCGCGCACGCCTCGGACGAGTTCGCCACGGTGGACGGCCTCCGCGAGCACATCCTGGGGACGGTGGGGTTCCTCCTGGCCTACGCGGAGGCCGCATGATCCCGGTGGTCCGAGTATCCGGTGGGCCCGAGGAACGCGGCCGCGCCGTGGGAGAGGCGCTGGCCGAGCCGATCCATCGCTCGCTCGCCTTCTACCGCGGCTACCTCCAGCGCCGCGGGATCTCCCGCGAGTCCTTCCCTCTGGTCCTCCGCCCTCACCGCCGGGCCGCCGAGCAAGGCCTCCCCGAGCTCGTGGCCGAGATCGACGCGATGGCCGAGGGAGCCGGCGCCGATCCGTGGGACCTCTTCGCCGTGAACGCCTTCGAGGAGCTGGAGCCCGCCATGTCCGAGCCCTCGATGGAGCGGTGTACCTCTTTCAGCGCATCCACCCCGGGCGGCCCGATCCTCGCCCACAACGAGCAGTGGCTCGCCGGCGACCTGGGGAACGTGGCGGTGGTCGTGGCGGACCCGACCGAGGGGCCCGGCTTCGCCTCGCCGACGGTCGTGGCCTGTCTCCCGGCGGTCGGCATGAACACCGCTGGGCTGGCCCAGGCGATCATGTCGCTCAGCGCGGGGGACGATCGGGAGGGCGTGCCGCGAGTCCTCGTCTCGCGGCACGCCCTCCAGGCGCGCTTCAGCGACGACGCGGTCAAGCGAGCGGACCTGCCCGGACGGGCCGGCGGCTACGCACACATGTTCGCCGGCGGCGGCGGCGCGGCCTTCACGATCGAGACCACGGCCGAGCGCGTGGCCGTCCTCGACGGGCACGGTCCCCACACGAACCACTACATCCACCAGGACCTCACGCTGATCGGTGACCCGCCGCGGGCGGGAAGCCTGTCCCGCCTCGAGCGGGCCCGCGAGCTCCTGGAGGACCGTCCCCCTCAGTCCCCCGAGGACGCCATGGCGATCCTCGCCGACCACGAGGGCCACCCTCAGCCGATCTGTCTCCATGCCGACCCGAAGGACGGCGACGACGCCGAGGCCGTCGTCTTCTCCATGGTCTGCAGCCTCCACGACCGGAGGATGTGGGTGGCCCCGGGCCCGCCCTGCTCCACCCCCTTCGAGGAGATCGAGGTGGCCTGATGCGGACGTCCCCGGTGCGCTATGAGCGGCTCACCTGGCCCGAGGTGGCCGAGGCCGCGCGCCCCGACGCCGTCTGCCTGATCCCAGTGGCGACCCTGGAGGACCACGGACCCCACCTGCCGATCGACGCGGACCTGCGGATCGTGGCCGAGATCGCCGAGCGCGCGGCCTCGGCCACCGGCGCGATCCTCCTCCCGGCGATCCCCCACGGGTATTCGCCCCACCACCTCGACTTCCCGGGGCCGATCACGATCGGCTGGGACACCTTCACCCGCTACGTCCGCGACGTGGGGATCTCGCTGGCCGACCACGGCTTCCGTCGCATGCTCTTCCTCAACGGCCACGGCTCCAACCAGAATCTCGTGGAGACGGCCGCGCGTCTCCTCATGGTGGAGCGACCGGAGACCCTCGCCGCCGCGGCCTTCTACCTCACCTCCGAGAAGGGGCTGGCCGAGGTGGAGCGGATCCGCGAGTCCGAGCGCGGCGGCATGGCCCACGCCTGCGAGCTGGAGACCTCGATCTACCTCGCGATCGAGCCCGAGGCCGTGGCCATGGACCTGGCCGTGGACGAGATGTCCTACCCGGCGGGCGACCACGCCTGGATCGACTGGACCGACGGGCCGCTGAAGCTGATGCCGTGGTGGTCCTCGTTCTCCGAGACCGGCGTCCAGGGCCGGCCCACGTTGGCCACCGCGGAGAAGGGCCAGGCCCTGCTGGATGCAGCCGTGGCCGAGGTCTCCGCCTATCTGGAGGAGCTTCGCGCGAAGCCACTCCCCCGGCGACGGGAGCCCTCGGCGTGAAGCCCCTGGTGAAGCCACCACCCCTTCCGCCCGGCGGCACGATCGGCGTCCCCGCCCCGTCCTCGCCCTGGCAGGACCGCTCGGAGTGGGACCGCGGGATCCGCTGGTGGGAGTCGAAGGGCTACGCGGTGAAGCTGGCCAAGAACGCGATGGCCCGCGACGACTACGTGGCCGGCGACCCTGTGGACCGGGCGCGCGACGTCGAGGCCATGTTCGCCGACCCCGAGGTCGATGTGGTCCAGGTCTTCGGGGGTGGCTACGGCTCTTCCCAGGTCGTGCCCCACCTCGACACCGGCGTGATCGCCTCCAACCCCAAGCCCTTCATGGGCTACTCCGACATCACCGCCCTCCACGTGGCGATCCGCCAGGCCACCGGGCTCGTCACGTTCCACGGGCCGGGCCTGGCCGGGATCGCCTACGAGGCCTCGGAGGACCGCCAATTCACCCAGGATCGGGTCCTCCGCGCCCTCACCGACCCCGCCCCGCTGGGCGAGATCCCGGCCCGCCCCGACGACCCCTACGTCGGGGCGATCGGCTCGGGCGTCGCCCGGGGCCCGATCGTCGGCGGCAACCTCTGGATGATCCGCGAGACCCTGGGCACTGCCTGGGAGATCGAGACGGCCGGCTGCGTCCTCTTCTTCGAGGACGTCTACACGCCGCCGTGGCACGTGGACAGCATGCTCACCCACCTCGCCAACGTGGGGAAGCTCCGCGAGGTCGTGGGCGTGGTCGTGGGCGAGATGTACCGCAGCGAGGAGTGGCGGCATCCGGAGCCCTGGCTCCGGAGCCGCTCGATGGAGGACGTGCTGGAGTACCACCTCGGGCCCCTCGGGGTCCCGGTGCTGACCAACCTGCCCCTGGGGCACGGGAAGCAC
>DASUTZ010000026.1:0-2548 GCA_036374295.1 Actinomycetota bacterium | reverse complement strand
GGGTACTCGACGTGGCCGGCCCTCGCCCCGGCTCGAAGCGTCGGGAAGACGCTGGCCCGGAGGCTCCGCATCACCTCCGCCTGCCGGGGCCCGACATCGATCGGGAAGTGCAGACCCTCCTCCCACTGGGAGGGTCCCAAGATGCCTTCGGCCATGGGTCCGAGCTCGGCCCTGAACATGCCGAGCCCGGCCGCCACCGCTCCGACCGCGGGGGGTCGAGCGCGGAGGCGACGGACGAGCGCGAGGTCCTCCGCGAAGGTCCCGGCCATGAGCAACGCGTCTGCGTTGGGTGCCTCCGGCACTTCGGCGTGGGTCGTGATCGCAACGATCGTCATGCCGAGCCGCTCCGCCGCTTCCCGCGCACCATGTGCAATGCTGCGGCCGAAGGCCCCGCGCCCGACCGCCACCATGACCCGGGCCTCGGGGAGCTCGGTGGCCACCGCGTCGAGGACCGAGGAGAGGTACCGGCTCGCGGGCGTTCCAACCGACACCACCCCGGGGAGGCGCTGCACATCGTCGGCGTTCCCTCCGTGGTTCCACAGGGCCCGCCCCCGGTCCGCCGCCCACCGTGCGGCCTCGGCGACGAGATCGCTGCCGTAGGGGCCCACCAGGAGGTCCGCTCCCGATACCCGGTCGAGTGAGCGGCGAACGCCCTCTCGCGTGCTCGCGTCATCGAGGATCACAACGTCCGGGACCAGGTGCCGATGGGCCATGCGCACCCCTATCCGGTTGCGGACATCCTGCACGGCCTGGTGCAGGCCGGCCGCGGCGAGTCGCCCCTGTGGTGCGTACCGCCCGGTCAGCGACAGGGACCCGGCCAGAAGAAGTGTGTCCGCCGCCATGCTCGCGCTGATCATGACCGGTCGGCCTCGGTCTCGCGGGTATGGCGTCGACGGCGAGGAGTCCCTCGATCTTCGGCGCCGCTTCGATCATAGGGGCGCGCCGGTCCGGACCAGGGCCGCCGCAGAGGGCCTTCCCTGACTTGCCGCCGGATCAGGCGCGTCGGAGGCGAGGACTCTCGCCGATCGCCGTGACAAGCACGCAGCTCTTGCCCGCGGCGTCGGGCGAGAAGAACTCGGTAACCGCGTCGTCGTAGAACGTGAGGCCGGTGGCACCGAAACGGTACGCGTACGCGCCCAGGTATAGGCGCCCGGCGACGATGCCGGCCTCCAGCTGCGCGGCGCGGTAGCCGCGGCCTCCGAGCGCGTCGAGGATCCTCGGGAGGTCCGCCATCAAGAAGTGGGTCGCTGCCGCCGTCGCGCCGAGCTCCTGCTCTAGGCAGAGGAACCCGGCCTCCCGGCGGAAGTCGCCCCGGTCCAGGAGCCGGAGTTCGCCGTCGCGGAAAACGTAAGCGCCCGGATCGAGGCCCTGGACTTCGTTCGCGATCAGGTACGGCTCCACGAGACGGGCGCCCCCAGTCGCGTAGTCGGTCGGGATGCCAACCGTAGCTCGCTCTAAGATCGTTCGGAGAACAGTGGCGGGAATCGCGCCGGGCGCGAAGATCCGGGCGGAGCCGCGCCGGCGGAGGACGTCCTCGAGGGAGTCGGGCGCCGTATCGGATGAGAGCGGTGGAGCCGGCTCGACCTGCTCGCGGGTGAACACGGTGCGCCGCCACGTCCCAACCTCCTTTGGAACGTCCAGACTGCCAGCGTCGTTCGCCTGGAGGATGCCCTGGTAGATGTGCTCGGTCCGTGAGAGCGGCAGGACCCTGAACGAGACCTCCGCGGGCGGCTGCGCGGCGGGTGGGGTCTCGGAGTCAGCGGCGCCGATCGCGACCAGGCAGAGGGGGAACTCGCGTCGCTCCTGCAGCCCGAGCAGCACGGAGACCTCGGCATCGGCGAACCCCAGGACGACGCGGACCGGGAGGCGGACCGAGGCCGCCAGGGCGAGGACGTTCGCCAGGATCATTCCGGCGTCCCAGAACAGGTGGCGGTACCCCCGCTCGGTGTATTTCCACGCGGTCCGCCAGGGGATGCCGGTGAGGGCGAGCACCACCGGGGCCCGGGCCACGGCAGGCTCCGCCGCAGCCGCTCGGACAAGGTGACCGCGGTGGTCGCCCTCCCTAAGGGGGGTGAGGGTCGGGCCCTGCGGGTCGAAGTGGTACACCCCTGCGGGCAGGCCCGGGAGGTCGGCGCAGCCCACGTAGACCTCGACCGGGTACAGGGCCCCGGCCGAGGCGTAATTGCGGAAGTACGGGACCTCGCCCTCGCGGAATGTCTTCGTGTGGTGGACACCGGCGCCGAGGACGAGGATTCGGGCCAGGGCTGCGAGGTCCGGGCCTGGCATGGGGTCCGGGACGGAGGTGACGCCGATCGCCTCCAGGGCCGGGACGTCGAGGGAGGGTATGTCCTCCGGCAGGGAGATCCTCTCGAGGTCCGTGTAGACCTTGAAGGAAAAGGGCCGGTTGTCCCAGTCAAGGAAATGCGCGCGGGCTCGCACGCTGACCGGTGAGTGCTTCGTCGCCTCGTGGTAGGCGAGGATCACGGTCCGTTCGTCGGCGTCAGTCATGGCGATGCAGGAGCCGGGGGATCTTCTGGGCCAGCTCGAC
>DASUTZ010000025.1:0-9512 GCA_036374295.1 Actinomycetota bacterium | reverse complement strand
ACTTCTCCTGGATCTTCTGGACCGATTCCGCCTCGATCCTGGCCTGGGCCGGGTCGTAGACGCCGCAGGGGAGGTCGCAGTGCGCGCGGACGACCCGCCTGGGCCTCAGCAGTCGGCTGAGCATGCCTCCTCCTTCCTCTGATGGGCTCTCACGCTACCATCCGCTCGTCGCGAGCGGCCACACACCTTCCTACCCGGGTAGGCTTCGCACATGCGGAGGCGAGGGGCGCTGCTGGCGCTCGTCGCGGTCGCCGCGTGGCTGGCATGGCGAAGGTCGTTCCGGGTGGTCGTCGAGGGCGAGAGCATGGCCCCCGCGCTGCGACACGGCGACCAGCTCCTGTGCGTGCGACGGGGAAGGATCCGGCGCGGCGACGTGGTCATCGTTCGGGCGCCGGGCCGCAGCTTCGAGGTGGTGAAGCGGGTGACCGGGATCCCCGGTGACCCGATGGGGGAGCGGACCCTGGGCGAGGAGGAGTACCAGGTCGAGGGGGACGACCCCCTGCGATCCACCGACGGACGGTCGTTCGGGCCGGTGGCTCGCCACGAGATCCTAGGTGTGGCCGTGCTCCGGTACCTGCCGGAGCCCCGGTTCCTCTAGCCGGGCTCGCCCAGGAAGCGGTCGATCCGCCACTTCTCGCCGCGGCTGAGCTGGAGGCGCCTGCCGTCCTCCATGCGCAGGACAAAGACGAGGAGGCGCCGGCCCGCCCGCTCCTCGTGCCAGGAGCGCTCCACCTCCGCCACCGTCAGCCTCGTTCCGTCGATCACGACCTCGCGCGGGGTCTCGTCGGCCCGGCCTCCCGCATAGGCGCGCACCTCGATCTCGCGGAGCCTTCGCGAGGCGAGGGCGAACATCCCTGCCCCGATCACCGCGAGGGTCCCGGCCAGGAAGACGATCCCGATGTCGCCCAGGAGCCCGATGAGGAGCGTAGGGATCAGGGCCGCGAGGACGAAGACGCCGTTGTAGCCGATGTCGTACATGGCGAAGGCCCGTCCCCGATAGGAGTCGGGGATTGCCCGTTGGACCATCGTGTCTGCCGTGATCTTCGTCATCGCCATCGCGGCGCCGCCCACGGCCACGAGCGTTACGAGCGCCGGCCACGCGGGGATGGCGCCGAGCGCCAGGACGGTGACCCCGGCTACCAGGTACGCGAGGGGCGCGACGCGGACGTCGCCCAGCCGGCGTGCCGCGGGGGTCACCAGGAGCGCCCCCAGGAACCCGCCGATGCCGATCGCCCCCAGAAGAAGGGAGGCGCCCGTCGTCTCCAGGCCGAACCTCCTCCGGAGCAGGACGATCCCGGCCAGCAGGAGGAACCCGATCAGCCCCCGGATGGACCAGATGGAGGCGATGGCGTAGACGGCCCGGGGGGTACCCAGGAGCAGACCAAGCCCATCCCGAACGTCCCGTGCGTCGTCTCGGAGCTCCCCCAGCAGCCCCGCCAGGCCCTTCCGCTCTCCGGGAGGGAGGGGGACCGTCGCCGCGACGATCGCCGCGACGGTCATCAGCACGCCGGCGGCCAGGATCACCATCTCGGCGGAGGCGGCGTCGGCGACGGGTCCGCCCACCACCGCGCCCGCCAGCCCGAACACCATCCCTCCGACGGAGGACACGGTGTTCGCCAGAAGGTACCGGTGCCGCGGGACGAGCGTGGGGAGGGCGGAGCTCTTCGTGGCGTGGAAGAAGCGGTTCACTGACATGTTGGCGACCACCAGGGAGAGGATGATCCACTCCGGCCAGCCCGTGGCCGGGATCAGGGCGAAGGTGAGGGCGGCCCGGGCGACGCTCGTCCCCGTGAGGATCGAGCGTCGAGAGAAGCGATCGATGAACGGGCCGGTGAAGGGACCGACCAACGAGAAGGGCAGCAGCGTGACGGCGAGCACCTTGGTGATCTGCCCCGGAGTCTCCGCCGCGTCCACGCCGAAGATCAGGACGGCTGCGATGGCGATCTGGTAGAGGCCGTCGGCGGCCTGGGAGGTGACCTGCGAGGCGATCAGTCGCCGGAAGCCACGCTGTCCCGATAGGTCGCGGAGGCCGGGCAGGCGCGCACGTCCGCTCATCCCCAGAGTTTAGGCGGGGACGATCCTCGGGGAGGCGCTCCCGAGGGTCTCCCGCTCAGCTCTCTTGAGGCTGCACGTCGAAGAACTTCGTCCAGTCCTGATCCCTGGAGCCGCCGTTGCCGAGGATGAACTCCTCGACCATGTCGCGGGCTGCGTCGTCGGAGAACTGCACCGGCGGGGACTTCATCAGGTAGGCGGAAGCACCGATCAGCGGGCCACCCACGCCTCGGTCCTTGGCCAGCTTCGCCGACCGGATCGCGTCGATCGCCACGCCAGCCGAGTTCGGCGAGTCCCAGACCTCGAGCTTCAGCTCCACCGAGATGGGCATCCCGCCGAACTCCCGACCCTCGAGCCGGATGTGGGCCCACTTCCGGTCCTTCAGCCACGGCACGTGGTCGGAGGGGCCGATGTGGATGTCCTCGGCCGGGATGCCGTCCCGCAGCTGCGAGGTGACGGCCTGAGTCTTGGAGATCTTCTTCGAGGCCAGCCGCTCGCCCTCCAGCATGTTCATGAAGTCCATGTTCCCGCCGAAGTTGAGCTGGGACGTGTGGTCGAGCACTACGCCGCGGTCCTCGAAGAGCTTGGCGAGCATCCGGTGGACGATCGTGGCCCCGACCTGGGACTTGATGTCGTCCCCGACGATGGGGAGACGGGCGTCGCCGAAGCGTTTCGCCCACGCGCGGTCGGAGGCGATGAACACGGGCATACAGTTCACGAAGCCCGCCTCCGCATCGATCGCGGCCTGCGCGTAGTGGCGCGCGGCCTGCTCGCTCCCCACAGGGAGGTAGCTGATGACGACGTCCGCCTCAGCCTCGCGGAGCGCCTCGGCCACGTCGACCGGCTCGAGGTCCGACTCCTCGGCCACCTCTCGGTAGTAGCGGCCGAAGCCGTCGAGGGTCGGGCCGCGGAGGACCTCCACGCCCGTGGGCGGGACGTCGGAGAACCGGATCGTGTTGTTGGGCTCCGCGAAGATCGCCTCGGAGACGTCGCGCCCTACCTTCTTGCCGTCTACGTCGAACGCCGCGACGACCTCCACGTCGGAGACGTGGTAGGGACCGAACCGGACGTGCATCAGCCCGGGGACCTGCTGGGCGGGGTCGGCGTCCTTGTAGAACTCCAGACCCTGCACGAGGGAGGAGGCGCAGTTGCCCACCCCAACGATGGCCAGTCGGACCTTGCTCATGCCTTGACTCCCTTCTTCGGAGCACGGCGCTTGCGGCCGCTCCGGCTGGCCCTGCGCTCTGCCTGGATCATGTCGTCGAGCCAGCGGATGTCGTGTTCGGTCGTGTCCATGCCGTGGCGCATCAGCGACAGCGTGTAGCCGTCCACGCGCTCGCGGTACGAGGCCAGCCGGTCCTTCAGCTCGCGGAGCCGATCGACCAGCACGGCGCGTCGGCGCTCCATCACGCCGATCCGCGCCTCCGGCTTCAGGTGGCGGAAGAACGCCAGCCTGACACGGAAGCCGTTGTCGTCGGAGTCCTCCTGGGTGCTCTCTCCGAGCTCGGCGAACAGCTCCTGGCCGTGCTCGGTGATCCGGTAGACGTTCTTGCGGCGGCCCATCTCGGCCCTGGGGAACACCATCTCGACCGCGCCCTGCTTCTGCAGCCGCTTCAGCGCCGGGTAGAGGGAGCCGTAGGAGACCTGCCAGAAAGGGCCCAGGGCGTCGGCCAGCCGCTGCTTCAGCTGGTACCCGTGCATGGACCGCTCCTGGAGAAGCCCTAGGATGGCGAACTCGAGCACCTCTCTCCTTCCATGTATCGGCTCGATGTATCGGGTCGATATATCGCCTCGATATATACCCACGATCCGGCGGAGTGTCAACATCGCGCCCCTCGGGGCGGGGATAGACTCCGGCCCATGGCTCGGGAGGAGCAGGAGCCGCTCTACCCGTCCACCGTGCTCTCCTCGGACCGGGAGGTGAGCGGGGTCCGGTCCGCCGGGTGGCTGATCCTCGACGCCTGGCGCCGCAGGCCCGTCCCACGTCGCGTGCTGGGGACCATCTCGGTCTTCCTCCTCCTCGGGGGCCTCACGCTGGTCTTCTACCCCCAGCTCACGAACCTCTACGGGGACTGGCGTCAGTCGAGGCTCGAGGCGTCGTTCATCGAGCCGGAGACCACGGAGGCCTACGCGGCCCGGGCAGTGCTCCCCGGAGAGGCGCTGACGAAGGTCGAGATCCCTCGCCTGGGGCTCGAGTCGATCGTCGTGGAGGGAACGTCCCCCGGGGCGCTGCGTGCGGGGGCGGGCCACTACGAGGGGACCGCGCTCCCGTGCGAGGTCGGGAACGCGGCGATGGCCGGGCACCGCACGACGTACTCGAAGCCGTTCGCCGACCTCCACAGGCTCCGACCGGGGGATGCGATCGTGCTGGTCACCCCCGTGGGGCGGTGTGTGTACGAGGTGGCAGGGTCGTGGGTCACGACCCCCGACGACGTGAGCGTGCTGGCCGACATCCGCGGCGCGTCGATGCTCACCCTGACGACCTGCCACCCGCCGGGGAGCGCGCGGGAGCGGCTGATCGTCCGGGCGGAGCTCGTCTCGAGCGAGGCCGCGTGAGCCGCTGGTCAGCCCGCCACGAGGCCAATTACACTAACGAGTCGCCTTCACGGGCACCGACCACTCCGAAAGGATCCGCATGTCAAGAGTGCTGCTGATCGGCTGGGACGGCGCGGACTGGCGCATCCTCGATCCCATGCTGGAAGCGGGCCTTCTCCCGAACCTTCGATCGCTCATCGACCGCGGGGCGAGGGGCGTCCTGAAGTCCACGGTCCCCAACCACTCCTGGTCCGCCTGGCCGTCCTTCCTCACAGGGGTCGAGCCCTCGAACCACGGCGTCTACGACATCTTCGTGCGGAACTTCGAGATGCGGAAGCAGCTGCCCGTGACCTACGGATCGATCAAGGAGAGGACGATGCTTCCCGACCTCACAGCCGCCGGGGTCGAGACGATCATGACGAACGTCCCCCTCACCTTCCCGCCCCAGAGGATCCAGGGGAAGCTGGTCTCGGGCGGCGTGTTGCCCAAGGGCCGCCCCTACACGCACCCAGAGGGGCTGGCCGCGGAGCTCGAGGCGGCCGGGAAGCCGTTCCCGATCAACGGGATGTCGTGGACGACCTACTGGAACCGACCCGAGCCCTTCCTGGCGGAGGCCATGGAGCTGACGGGTCAGCGGATCGAGGCGAACGAGCATCTCCTGGCGAGCACCGACTGGAGGTTCGCTTCGCTCGTCTACGTGGCGACCGACCGTGTGCAGCACTGTCTCGCGAAGTACGTCTCCTCCGACCATCCGGACTTCTCCACGCTGTCGAAGGAGCCGCTCGCGGAGAAGATCAGGGACGTCTACCGGCTGCTCGACGACGCCCTCGGACGCCACCTGGCGCACGTGGGCGACGACGACCTCGTTCTGTTCATCTCCGACCACGGCTTCCAGTCGTGCGTCAGGGCCCTGCACATGGACCGCTTCCTCGAGCACTTGGGCTTCCTGAAGTTCGCGGCGTCGAGCGCGGTCTTCGGGCCGATGCAGTGGGGGAGGATGCGCGCGCTCTCACGCCGCATCTACGATCTGCTGGGGCTCCACGGCAAGGTGTCGCTGCCGCAGTCCGTGAACTGGAAGAAGAGCGTCGCCTACACGGCCGTGCGCTCGACGGGCGAGGGGGTCTCCATCAATCTCGCGGGCCGCGAATCCGAGGGGATCGTGGACCCCGCCGACTTCGAGGCCACGCGCGAGAAGGTGATCGACGCGCTCTCGGGGTTCGTCGACCCGGCCACCGGGCGGAAGCCGGTGAGGGCGATCCACAAGCGCGAGGAGTTCTTCTCCGGGAGGTTCGCGGACACGGCCCCTGACATCATCATGGAGCCGGCCGCAGGTTACAGCCTCACGCATGCGAAGACAGCGATCGAGGACGCGGACTGGCTCTCGGGCGACCACCGGATGGACGGCGTGATCGCGGCGGCCGGTCCTCACGTGCGGACCGACGCCTTCGAGCGTCCGGCCTTCCTGGTGGACGTGGCCCCGACGACCCTCGCCGTGCTCGGCGTTGCGCCCTTCGTCAAGCACGACGGGCAGGTGCTGGAGTCGGTGGTTGGGGTGGAGCGCTCGACCGCCGCGGAGGCGGCGGCCCCGTCGGCGGCGGCGGAGGAGCACGAGGACACGGGGCTCGACGCCGATGAGGCGGCCGAGGTCGAGGAGCACCTCCGGGGCCTTGGCTACCTCGAATAGCGGGAAGCGAGCCCGAAGGATACGCAGCGCCCTGGAGTCGGTGCTCCCGCTGGAACGCTTCGGCGACGAGCGGACCATCCTCGCCGGCACGGGCCAGAACGTGGTCGGGATGGTGGTCGCGATCGTGGCCACCTTCGGCACCCAGGTGCTCATCACGAGGGCGCTGGGGGCCTCGGCCTTCGGCATCGTGACGCTGGCAACGCAGAGCGCGCTGGTCCTCGGATACTTCTCTCGCTTCGGGATGGACATGGCGGCCGTTCGACGCGTGGCCATCGACGTGGGACGGGGAGAGCGCTCGAGGGTGCGCGCGGTGGTCACGCGCGCATCGATCATCTCGATGGTCTCGAGCCTGATCGTGGCCGCCGCCGTGTTCCTGCTCGCCGAGCCCATCGCGCGCTCGCTGGCCGCCGACGCGGCGGGCGCGGCCACCGCGGCGTTCCGGGCGGCAGCCCTCGCGATCCCGTTCACCGCGCTGGTCCAGGTCTACCTGGGGGCGACCCGTGGGCTGAAGATCATGCGCCACACCCTGTACGTCTTCTGGATGGGCCAGCCGCTGGCGTGGTTCGCCCTGATCCTGGCGGGCTGGCTCGTGGCCAGGTCCGTAGGAGTGACGACCCTCGCCTACACCGTCTCCTGGGCGGGCGCCACGGCCGCGGCAGCTTGGCTCTGGTATCGGGAGACCCGGGGGTTCGGCGGCGACCCTCCCCTTTCCGGGGAGGTCCGGGATCTGATGCGGTATGGGGCCCCCAGGGCTCCGGCTGCCCTCTTCTCGCAGCTGCTCTTCTGGACCGACGTCTTCGTGCTCGCCGTCTTCGCCTCCTCTCGGGAGGTGGGGATCTATTCGGCGGCGGCGCGGGCGGGGCAGGTGCTGCTGCTGTTCATCATCTCCGTCAGCCTGATGTTCAGCCCCTTCGTGGCGGATCTGCACGCCCGGGGCGAGCGGGAGAAGCTTGATCGGCTCTACAAGCAGCTCACCCGCTGGACCCTGGCCGCGACCCTCCCGGTGTTCATCGTGCTCACCGCGGCGCCCGAGTCTGCCCTCCGGCTCTTCGGCGCGGAGTTCGAGGCCGGGGCCACCGCCCTGGGGATCCTCCTCCTGGGTCAGCTCGTCAACGTCGCCACCGGCGCCGTCGGGTTCGTGCTCATCATGATCGGCAGGACGGGATGGGACCTCGTCGTCTACGCGGCGTCGGTCGCCTTCGACATCGGAGCGGCGGCGCTCCTCATCGGGGGGCTGGGGCTGGGCATCGAGGGAGCGGCGATCGCCGGCGCCGCGACGATGGCCCTCTCGAAGGTGGCTCGCCTGTGGCTGGTGTGGAGGTTCCTGCGGATGCAGCCGTTCACTCGCCACTACGCGTTGCTGGCCGTACCGCTGACCCTCGGGCTCGGCGCGGCCCTGGGCGCCCACGTCCTCGTGGCAGGCGCGTCGTGGCCGGTGGATCTGGCGGTCACCGGTGGGATCGGGACGCTGGTGTACGTCACCGTGCTGGTCGCGTTCGGCCTGCCGCCCGCGGAGCGGCGGGTGCTGGCCAGACTGGTGGGGGCCGTCCGCGGCTAGCCGGGGTCCCTGAGTCCGGCGAGGATCCCGCCGGCGACGGTCCCGAACGCGACGTGGTCGGCGACCTGCGGCCAGAGTGGGAGCCTCCGGATGACCGGGATCCGGCTTCCGATGACCACGATGTCCAGCGCCGCGACGACCAGGCCCCCCGCCGCCCCCCACAGGGCGGTGGCTCGGCGGGGGAGGGCGGTCGCCAGCGCGATGCCCCAGCCGGCGGAGATCGCGGCATGGACCGGGACGGTGAGCGAGAGCTGGGTCGCGGCCCCGGCTCGGGGCGCAACGAGAGCACCGGGCGCCCGCAGAAGGTCGAGGAGGTAGCCGTGGCGGAGGGCGTGGAGGCCCGACGGCGCCCCGGCTACCGCGCCGGCTACGAGGCCAGCCACAAGGCCGTCCCGAAGGATGGATCCGGGGCGAGGGGGGGCCGGGTCGAGGTCCACTCGGACGGTCAGGGGCTCGGTCCCGGCGACTCGGATGACCCAGGGGTTGACGCCTCCGAGCCGGCGGAGGCGCTCCCTCGGGTCGTCGTCCTCAAGGATGTGCGCGGCACCGGTCCTCCACCGTCCTCGGACCCGGATCCTCACCCTGGGGTCCGCCTCGACGTTGCGGACCCAGTCGGCGTGCCGACCGTGCTCCGCGACGATCCAGAAGGCGTCGCCGCGGAGGCCGTCGCCGACGGGGATCCGATGTGCTCGGCTGCTGCGGCGACCGGTGGTCTCCAGCAGGGCCCAGCCCGGGATGCGTCCCGCGAGCCGCCGCATCACGGGGTTGGCCACGTGCTTGGCCAGGGCGTTCACGACCCGGCGCTTCACGTCCGTCGCTCCCACGCGAGCCGCATCGCCTCCTGGACGGCTTCGGGAACACCGTCGGCGCGGACGAAGGCGTCCACGGGCCGGCCGCCCTTCGCCAGTTCCCAGGTGTGGAGCCCCACGACCGGCACGCCCATCTTCAGGGCGAGCGCGATCTCGGAGAGCGTGCCGTACTCCCCGGCGATCGCTAGCACCGCGTCGGCCGACCGCACGACGAGCGCGTTCCGTGCTTCGCCCATCCCCGTGACAACCGCCGCGGAGAGGTGCTCGCTCGCGCTCTCGAGGTCGCGGCCTGGGAGGATCCCGAGGGCGAGCCCGCCGGCCTCGCGAGCACCTCGCGCGGCGGCGTCCATCACCCCCGAAACGCCGCCGCAGAGCAGGACGGCCCCCTCCTCGGCCAGCCGGCGGCCGGCCTCCTCGGCCCAGCGCTCCTCCTCGTCGGTGGCGAGGCCGGGCCCGCAGACGGCGATCTGGATCGGGATCACGCCAGCATCTCCTCGATCAGGGCCGCGGCCGCGTCCTTATCCAGCGGCTCGTTGCCGTTCCCGCACTTGGGGGACTGGACGCACGAGGGGCAGCCGCTCTGGCACGGGCACGCCCGGATCGTCTCCAGGGTGGCCCTGAGCAGCCGCTCGCCGGATGCGAAGCCCCGCTCGGCGATGCCGGCCCCGCCTGGGTACCCGTCGTAGATGAAGATCGCGCACGAGCCCGTGTCGGGATGGTGGGCGGTTGAGACGCCGCCGATGTCCCACCGGTCGCAGGTGGCGACGAGGGGGAGGAGGCCGATGGCCGCGTGCTCTGCGGCGTGCGCCGCCCCGGGGAGGGCCGAGGGCGTCACCCCCGCCCGCTCGATCGTCTCGTCGGGGACGGCCCACCA
>DASUTZ010000024.1:0-4966 GCA_036374295.1 Actinomycetota bacterium | reverse complement strand
CCCCACGTTGCCGGCGCTGGCCCACGAGAGCGTATTCCCCTCGAGGTCGGTGATCGTGACGATCGTGTTGTTGAAGGTCGACTTGATGTGGGCCGCCCCGTGGGTGACGTTCTTCTTCTCCTTCTTGCGCGTCTTCTTCTTCGGCTTCGCCATGTCGCCCCTTCGCCCGTTACTTCTTCCGCTTGATGCCGACCGTCTTCTTCGGGCCCTTGCGGGTCCGGGCGTTCGTGTGGGTGCGCTGGCCCCGGACCGGGAGGCTCCGGCGGTGCCGCAGCCCCTGGTAGGACCCGATCTCGATCTTTCGCTTGATGTCCTGCGCCGTGTCGCGGCGAAGGTCACCCTCGACCTTGTACTCCCGGTCGATCCACTCGCGGATGCGGACGACCTCGTCCTCCGCGAGGTCTCGGACGCGGGTGCCCGGGTCGAGGCGGCATCCCTCGACGGTCTGCCGCGCGCGGGTCCGGCCGATGCCGTAGATGTAGGAGAGCGCGATCTCGACGCGCTTCTCCCGTGGGAGATCGACTCCTGCGATCCGTGCCATGGGCTAGCCCTGCCTCTGCTTGTGACGAGGATTCGAGCAGATCACCATGACCCGCCCCTTCCGGCGGATCATCTTGCACTTCTCGCACATCCTCTTGACCGACGGCCGTACCTTCATGCTTCACGCTCCCGGCGCGCGCGTCCCCACGCGCGCCTCGTCCGGGTTGTCAGACCAGAATGGGCCCCAGCGGAGCCGAACAGCAAGTATAGGGCGAGTGTGGTCCCTTCGTCCACGAGGCCCTCAGGCCTCGCAGGATCGGACTCGTCCTGAGCCGGGGCCCTGGCGGCAGCGGTCGCGCCCGCCACCTCCGTGGAGGTCGTCGTTGCCCCCTTCTCCAAACAGACGATCCCGTCCTGCGCCCCCACGCAGACGATCGGAGCCACCGTTCCCGCGGAGGACGTCCGACTGGCCGCCCCCCACGATGAGGTCCCCGCCGCCCTCGCCGCGGGCACGGTCCGGGCCCCCGCCGAGCCGGATCGTGTCGGCCCCGGGACCGCCGCAGACCGTGTCGCGGCCGCCGCGGGTCCGGATCACGTCCCGTCCCCCGAGGGCCAGGACGACGTCGTCCCCCGCCGTCCCCACCAGCGCATCCGCACCTGGCGTCCCCACGATGCCAACGGTCCGCCCCATGCAGAGGGCCAGCTCGTACGCCCCCGCGTCGCAGCCGGCGCGCTGCGGTCTCGGGACGCCGCGCTGATCCGTGCCCCCGCACGAGGCATCCGCTGCCGGGACTCGGTCGAGCGCGGGGCTGCCACCGAGCAGCCGGTGCGTCGGCGTGGGCCCGCCGTTCATCTTGAGCACCGGAGCGACCATGGCGTCGACGTCCACGCGGTCGGTTCCGTGAGCCACGAACGAGCAGCCCGAGGTGTCTCCAATCACGTTGTGACCCTGGGAGGTGGGGCCGCCCACGCAGTCGGGCGCCTCCGCTCCCGGTGAGCCGTCCGTGTTGTCCGCCACGATCGATCGCGCGAGGTTGAGAGCGTTGGTCGCCACGAGGCCGCCGCCATCGCCGTCGATAACGTCTTCCCCGTCCGCGTCCGCCACGTTCCGCGTGATGGTGACGTGGGTGAGCGTCCCCGGCGCCGACGAGAGCACCCCCCCGCCGGACCCGATCGCCTCGTTCCCGGAGATCGTGGTGGACACGAGGGTGGCCGACCCGCCCGCGTGCACGAGCCCCGCACCGGCAAGAGCACGGTTGTTGTCGATCGTGCTCCTCCGAACGGTGAGGGTGCCGTCGTTGCTCACGCCGCCCCCGGTGGCGGACGTCTCGTTCTCGGTTACCCGTACCCCATCCAGCGTCAGCGTTCCCTGATTCAAGACGCCTCCGCCGCTGAAACCGTTGTCACGTCCTCCCGTGATCGTGACGCCGCTGATCGTCGCCGTGACCCCGGACAGGACCTGGAAGGCCCGTTCGTTCGTCATATCGGTCGCATCGATGATCGTGTCGGCCGCGCCCGCGCCGACGATCGTGAGGTCGTCGGCGATGTCGAGATCGCCGTCCTCGGCGGTGTCGTCGACCCCCGCCTGCGAGAGGGCGTATGTCCCCGCCGGGAGCACGATGGTATCGGGCGCGGACGTGCCCGGGTGGAAGCAGAACAGCACGGGAGCGTTTGCGTTCGCGGCCCGGATCGCCTGGCGCAGCGTGCATCCCGGGCCGCTCTCCGAGTCATCCGTCTGTGTGACCACGATGCTAGCGGCGGCGGCCGGGGTGGCGCCGATCCCTGCCGCAGCGATGGCGAGCGCGATCACCGTCAGGGGGAGGCAGATGCGCCGGGTCAGGAACGACCGAGATAAGGATGACCGATGCATCGTTTCACTCCTTCCGCGGCGACCCATGGGTCCCAGCAGACGCCGACTGTTCGGACCGGACCGCGTAATGGAACCAGTCGCGGTTTGGCTCGTCAACCTTCCAGCCGTCCGTCGACGGGTCGGGGGTTACCGCGTGAGGACCTCGGGCCCGTCCTCGGTGACGGCCACCGTGTGCTCGAAGTGAGAGGAGAGCTCGCCGTCCTTCGTCACGACGGTCCAGTCATCGGGCAGGACCTTCGTCTCCCACGTGCCGACGTTGACCATGGGCTCGATCGCCACGACGAGACCCGGCTTGATCTCGGGCCCGTGCCCGGGAGCCCCGTAGTTCGGGATGTGGGGATCCTCGTGGAGCGCCCGACCCACCCCGTGCCCGACGTACTCGCGGACGACGTTGAAGCCAGCCTCCTCGACGACCTCCTGCACCGCATGCCCCACGTCGGAGATCCTCCCGCCCGGCCGGAGCCACTCGATCCCTGCCTCCAGCGAGCGACGAGTGGCTTCGACCAGCTCCTCCGCCGTCTCGGACGGGGGGCCACCCACGAAGACCGTCACCGCGGAATCGCCGTGAAACCCGTCCCAGATCGCCCCCACGTCCACCTTGAAAAGGTCTCCCTCGCGGAGCTCGCGCTCCGCGGGGATGCCGTGCACGACCTCCTCGTTGATCGAGGCGCAGATCGAGGCCGGGAACCCCCGGTACCCTTTGAACGACGGGGTTGCCCCCTCGTCCCGGATTACCTTCTCGGCGATCGAGTCGAGCTCGGCCGTCGTGATCCCCGGCCGGACGGCCTCCACCACCGCGTCTCGGGCCCTCGCGGTGATGCGTCCGGCCCGACGCATGAGCTCGAGCTCTTCGCGGGACTTGCGGATGATCACGAGGGGTCCGGGAGGTCGGCGAGCGCTTCGATCGCTCGGCGGGTGACCTCCTCGACCTCCCCGACGGCGTCCACCGGCCGGAGCAGGCCGCGCTCCCGGTAGAAGTCGATGAGGGGCGCCGTGTCGCGGGCGTAGACCTCGAGGCGGTGGCGGACCGTCTCGGGCTCGTCGTCGGACCTCCGCTCCAGCTCGCCCCCGCACGCGTCGCAGACGCCCTCGATCCGGGGTGGCTTCACCTCGACGTTGTAGGTTCGCTGGCAGCGGCGGCACACGCGCCTGCCGGCGAGCCGGGCGATCGTCGCCTCGTCGGGGATCACGAACTGGAGCACGGCCTGCAGCTGCTTGCCGCGCTCTTCCAGGCCTCGCTCCAGAGCCTCTGCCTGGGGCAGGGTCCGGGGGAAGCCGTCGAGCAGCCAGCCGTTCGGCGTCTTGTCCAGCTCCGAGAAGAGCATGTCGATCACGACGTCATCTGGCACGAGCTCGCCCGCGTCCATGTAGGACTTGGCCTTCAGGCCCAGTGGAGTCTCGTGGCGGACGTTCCTCCGGAACATGTCGCCGGTGGAGATGAGCCGGGCGTCGAAGTAGTCGGCGAGGCGGTGCGCCTGTGTCCCCTTCCCGGCCCCCGGGGGCCCCAGCAGGACGATGCGCACGCCGCTACCTCAGGAAGCCCTCGTAGTGGCGCATCGTCAGCTGGGACTCCAGCTGCTTGGAGGTCTCGAGTGCCACGCCGACGGTGATGAGGATCGTGGTGCCGCCGAAGGGGAACGCGTTCGGGTCCACCAGGAGGAGGGCGAACGCGATCGAGGGGACCAGCGCGATCGTCGCCAGGAAGAGAGAGCCTGGCAGGGTGATGCGGTTCAGCACCCTGGCCAGGTAGTCGGCCGTGGGGCGGCCCGGCCGGATGCCGGGGATGAACCCCCCATACTTCCGGATGTTGTCGGCCGTATCCACCGGGTTGAACGTGATCGCTGTGTAGAAGTAGGCGAAGAAGATCACCATCAGCCCGAACGTGATGATGTAGCCGGGGCTGGCCTGGTTGACCAACACGTTGTTCACGAATCGCTGGAAGGGCCCCCACTGGATCACGGAGGCCAGCAGCGTCGGGAAGTAGAGCACCGACGAGGCGAAGATGATCGGGATGACCCCGGACTGGTTGACCTTCAGCGGGATGTAGGTGCTCCCGCCGGAGGTCATCCGCCGCCCGACCACCCGCTTCGCGTACTGGACGGGGATGCGCCGCTGACCCTGCTCCATGAAGACGACGGCCGCGATGATCGCGATCCCCAGGAGGATCATCACGGCGAACATCGGCCTGGAGAGCTGCTCCCAGAGCAGGGTGCCCTGCGAGGGCAGCGCAGAGACAACACTCACGAAGATCAGGATCGACATCCCGTTCCCGATCCCCCGCTGGGTGATGAGCTCGCCCAGCCACATGATGAGGGCCGTTCCGGCCGTCAAGATCAGCACCATGAAGGCCACGCGGGGCGGCGTGAACTCCTGGAAGACAGGCGTCCCGGCCTCGATCGACTGGTTGTTGATCAGGAAGAGGAGCCCCGTGGACTGCAGGACGGCGAGCGTCACCGTCATATAGCGGGTCCACTGGGTGATCTTCTTCACCCCGACCTCGCCCTGCTTCTGCCACTGCTCGAGCTTCGGGATCACCACGGTGAGGAGCTGCATGATGATCGAGCTCGTGATGTAGGGCATGATCCCGAGCGCGAAGATCGCGAAGTTCTGGAGCGC
>DASUTZ010000023.1:0-3056 GCA_036374295.1 Actinomycetota bacterium | reverse complement strand
GACCGGCACCCCGACGAGGGACCCGTACTCGGTCCAGGACCCGTCGTAGTTCTTGACGTTCTCGATCCCCAGCAGCTCGTGGAGGGCGAACCACGTGTGGCTCGAACGCTCCCCGATCCGGCAGTAGGCGATCACGTCCGTGTCGCCCGTCGCGCCCTTCGAGGCGTACAGCTCGCGCAGCTCCTCCGCGGACTTGAACGTCCCGTCGTCGTTGACCGCCTGGGCCCAGGGGACGTTCGCGGCCCCTGGGATGTGCCCCGGCACCTGGGACTGCTCCTGCGGCAGATGGTCGGGGGCCAGCTTCTCGCCCCGATACTCCTCGGGCGAGCGGACGTCGACGAACGAGGCGCTCCCCAGCCGGTGCAGCACCTCGTCGCGGAAGGCCCGCAGGTCCTTGCGTACCGGCCCGTCGATCCGGAGATCGGTCGCCTGGAACGAGGGCACCTCGCTCGTGAGCTCTCGATCCTCCGCCTCCCACTTCTTCCGCCCGCCGTTCAGCAGCTTGGCGCCCTCGAAGCCCAGGTACTTCAGAAGCCAGTACGCGTAGGCTGCGAACCAGTTGTCGCTGCCTCCGTATAGGACCACGGTGGTGTCGGGCCCCACCCCCGCCTCGCTCAAGAGGCGCGCGAGACCGTCCTGGTCCACGTAGTCCCTGCCCACGTCCGTGTGGAGGTCCTCGAACCAGTCCCAGGCCACCGCGTTCGGGATGTGGCCGGTACGGTACACGGAGGTGTCCTCGTCGACCTCGATGATCCGGACGTCCGGATCGCCCAGGCGCTCCGCGAGCCAGTCGGTCTCGACCAGCGCCTCCGGATTGGCGTATCCCGCCATGTTCCCTCCCTCCTTCCAAACGAAAGAGCCGCCTCGCGGCGGCTCCCGGAACGAACGATGGTCGCTTCGCGCTACGGCCGCACGCGAGCCTCCGCCCCCATGGGGGCGAACCGGCGACAGATGCAGCAGCGCGTGCGGATCATTCCCTATCCCATCGGTAGGGTTTCGGCTTTCTACCTCGAACGACTCCGATTCGTCAAGTGGGGGATCGCCCTGGCGGCCTGAGAGCCCGGAGCGACTCCTCGATGTCGGCCAGTCGCTCCTCCAGCCCGCCGAGCATCCGGAGCGTCTGTCGGTTCACCTCGTAGTCGTGCTCCGCCTCGTCGCGATCTTTGGCGGTTTGCCGATTCTGGCTCATCAGCACGATCGGACCGGTGTACGCGGCCTGGAACGACAGCACGAGGTTGAGCAGGATGAACGGGTAGGGGTCGAATGGCCGCCCGCCCAGCCAGTCCCCGATCAGGAGCGCGTTCGCCAGGACCCACGTCGCGAGCAGAGACGACTGGATCAGGATGAAGGGCCAGGAGCCGACCGCCGCGGCAACACCGTCGGCGACGCGCTCTCCTACCGTGCGCTTCGGCCCGAGATGGCGGATGTTCGCAGGGTGGTGGTGGGCCCCCCAGTCCCGTGGGCTCCTGAGTCGCATAGCTGTCTCCCTTCGTCGAGGAGGTCATCATCGCGCGGGCGTGTACCCTCGGCAGATGATCGATGTCCAGGGGGTCCGCAAGGCGTTCGGCGATCGGGTGCTGTTCCGGGACGCCTCCGTCCGCATCGCTGCGCGCGACCGGCTGGCCCTCGTGGGGCCCAACGGGTCGGGCAAGACCACGCTCGTGGAGATGATCGTCGGGCTCCAGGAGCCGGACGCCGGCGACGTCCTGATCCCGAAGGGCACCGTCATCGGCTACCTGCCGCAGGAGACCGACGCGCTGCGGGGCCGGACCGTGTTGGAGGAGGTGCTGTCGGCCGGCCGGGCGATGACCGAGGCCGGCCACCGTCTCGAGGTCCTCCAGCGGGAGCTCGAGGAGACCGGGCCCGACGAGGCGCTGCTGGCGGAGTACGCGCGCCTCCAGGAGCGCTTCGAGACGCTGGGCGGGTACTCGCTGGAGGCCGAGGCCGCGAGCATCTGCGCGGGCCTCGGGTTCCGCGAGGAGGATCTCAGACGCCGGACCGGGGAGCTCTCCGGGGGCTGGATGATGCGCGTGGCGCTGGCCAAGCTCCTGCTGGCCTCACCCGACTGCCTCCTCCTCGACGAGCCCACGAACCATCTCGACCTGGAGTCGGTGGTCTGGCTGGAGGGGTTCCTCCGCTCCTACGAGGGGGCGGTGGTGCTGATCTCGCACGACCGCGAGCTGATGAACGGGCTGGCCACGCGGGTGGTGGAGATCGAGAATGGGACCCTCGTCTCGTACGCGGGGAACTTCGACGCCTTCGAGGCGCAGCGGGCCCTGCGCCTGGAGCACGCCGAAGCCGCGGCTCGCAACCAGCAGCGGAAGATCGCCCAGAGCGAGCGCTTCATCGAGCGGTTCCGAGCGAAGAACACGCTGGCCAGCAGGGTGCAGAGCAAGATCAAGCAGCTCGAGAAGCTGGAGCGGGTCGAGGTCCCCCGCGAGCGGCGGAGGACGATGGGCTTGTGGTTCCCGACGCCGCCCCGTCCGGGGCGCGTCGTCGTCGAGCTGAAGGACGTGGGCTTCTCCTACGGCGAGCTCGAGGTGTACCGGGGCCTGAGCCTGGCCGTGGAGCGGGGGCGCCGCCTGGCGCTCGTCGGCCCGAACGGCGCGGGGAAGTCGACCCTGCTGAAGCTGATCGCTGGCGCGCTGGAGCCGACGTCGGGGGAGCGGAGGCTGGGCGCGAACGCGCTCGTGGGCTACTTCGCCCAGCACCAGATCGAGGCGCTCGAGCCGCGCAACACGGTGCTCGCGGAGCTGGAGCGAGCGGTGCCCCGGGGCGTGGAGGGCAAGCCCAGGGACCTGCTCGGCCGCTTTCTCTTCTCCGGCGACGACGTGGAGAAGCGCGTCTCGGTGCTTTCCGGCGGCGAGCGGACGCGGCTGGCCCTGGCCCGGCTCCTCGTCCAGCCGTTCAACCTGCTGTGCCTGGACGAGCCGACGAACCACCTCGACATCCCCAGCCGGGACGCGCTGGAGGGCGCGCTCGCCGCGTACGAGGGCGCGCTCGTCCTGATCACGCACGACCGGCACCTGATCCGGAGCGTGGCCGACACGATCGTC
>DASUTZ010000022.1:0-15645 GCA_036374295.1 Actinomycetota bacterium | reverse complement strand
GCCGAACGCGGCCCACGCCGCGACCCCCACCGAGACGGCCCACACGATCCACCCCACGAGCGAGGTCCTCGGCCCCCGGATGATCCCCAGCGCCACGACGCCGACCGTCGTGACCAGCGTCACCGACAGCATCGGGACGAGCGCGATCGCCTCGATCGGGTCCCGGCCCGGGATCCCGCGCAGCAGCAGCCACCCGGGGACGGCCAGGAGGAGCAGCAGCCCCAGCAGCGACAGCAGGCTCGACCCGAGGCCCTCGAAGGGCCCGGGCGGGCTCTCGGCGAACGCCCTCGCCTGGTCGGCCGCCTCGGCCCCCGCGGCCACGGCCTCCTCCGAGAGCGCCGCCGTCGAGAGCTCGGGGATCGCGTAGACCTCGCTGTCCCCCAGCTCCCGGCACTCGGCGCACCCCTCGAGGAACGCGGCGTTGTCCGAGGGCTCGTTGAAGACGAGCGGCATAAGCACCACCGCCTCCTGCTCCAGGAGCGGCAGGGCCTCAGCCGCGCTGTCCCGGGCCATGGTGTCGTACTGCTCGTCCCCGACCGACGTGGTCGTCCCCGCCTCCAGGTCCTCGATCCGCCCGAAGAAGAGCTCCGTGTCGTCGATGCGGTCCCCCGGGATCCCGGCGTACACCGCGTTGGCGAACTCCTTGTACCTGCTGTACGGCACGACACCGTTCGGCTGAGCGTCCACCACGACGACCGCCTTGCGTCCCGCCGGCTCGCCCTCGAGGTAGCCCGAGATCGCGCCCAGGCTCGTCCGAACCTCGGAGGTCAGCCACGTGCTCTTGCTGTTCCACGACGAGAGGCCCCCGATCCACCAGCTCGCCAGAACCCCGACGGTCACGGCGACGGCCACCACCGAGGCGAGACGCGCCGTCCCCTCTCTCCGCAGCCGCGAGGCCGCGCCGATGATGACCGCGAACCCCACGGCGATGGTCAGCAGCGGCGCCAGGGTCGCGTTGAAGAAGCGGAAGTAGGGGTAGGCCGCCCCGAGGAGGAACCCCAGCATCCCGAGCAGCGGGAGGTCCCAGGCCACTGTGATCTCCGCGAGCCGCTCGCGCCTCCTCCAGGCGTCCACGGCGAGCGCCACGAACCCGATCAGGAAGAGCGGCACGAGCGTGATCGGCTGCATGCCTCGGAACACGTTGATCGAGCGGTCCACGAAGTACGAGACCGGCTGGGGCGGGGGCACCGCGGCCTCGTTGAGGCCAGCGCTGGGGCCCCACATCCCGCCGAGCCAGGCCGCGAACATCAGCACCACGGAGACCACCCCGGCCCAGAGCATCGGCATCACGTCGGAGCGGAGGGCCGAGCGGATCGAGAGGCCTTCCCGCAGGAACTGATAGCCGGCAACCGCGCCCAGCGCCAGCAGGAAGAGCGCGAGCGTCGTGGGGTGCGTGAGGCCCATGAGGAAGAGCATCGCGATGACCACGAGCCGAGCCACCCAGCTCGTCCGCATCGGCTCCAGGAGGAGGAGGGCCGCCCCCGTGAGCGCCAGTGCGAAGAAGTTGTCCAGGTACCCGAAGAACCCCTGGAGGAGGAAGAGGGCGGGCACCACGGCGAGCGTCAGGTAGAAGAGGAGCCGGCTGCGCCGGTGCCGCCAGGCGAAGGCGGCGAGGGCGACCGCGGCGGCGGCTCGGAAGAACACCGACAGGACCACGGTGGGCACCTCCGCCCCCACGCCTCCCACGATCCGAAGGAGCGCGGCCAGCACGGGCTCGGCGACCCGGTAGCCGCCGGCCAGGGACCCGTCGGCCCCCTGGATGCCGACCAACGATCCGGGGTCGTTCGCCTGGATGTACTCGGCCCGCCACTGGTACCAGGCCGTGTCGAGCGCGGGGACCGCGCGGGACGCGTCCACGATGAACTGCCAGGCCATCAGCAGGGCGATCGCGGCCACCGCGGCCAGCGCCGTCCCGGGGTGGGCGGCCACCCGACCGGCCCACGCTATCGGCCCCCCCAGCGGCCCCCAGCGCTCCGAGGCGGTGGCGTCCTCGCGGGCCCGTTCCGTCTTCATCGCACTCCTTCGTCACCCACTCCGCGTCGTGATGATGCACGGAGGATCATCCAGGACCGCGCTGGGGAAGACCGTCCCGAACACGCGCTCCTCCCCCTGCTCCGCGGTCAGCGACGCGGGATCGGAGGCGTTCTCGGACCTCCGGTAGTCTGCCACAAAGGAGGCCACCTCCTGCAGGCTGACCCCCCGCTCGGCCATCTCCTCGAGCTCCAGCCAGATCTGAGTGACGCGCAGGTCCCCGACGATGGGGCCGAACTCCGCCTCGATGTCCTTCTTGACCTCCTGGGGCCCGATGACGAACCCTCCCAGCGGCTCGGGGTCGGGGGTCGCCCCGTGGTCCGCGGTCATCGTGAGGACCCACTCCCCCGCCCCCACCTCTCGATCGAGGGTCCGCACGAGGTCGGCCAGCGCCTCGTCGGTGGAGCGGACCACGGCCTCCATCTGGGGTCCGTGCATCCCCCACCGGTGCCCCACCGCGTCGATCTCGCGGAAGTTGACGTAGAGAAGGTCGGGAACCTCGTCCCGGCCGAAGCCCTCGCGCTCGATCACCTCGCGGACCATCGACCGCTGGTACTCGCCGAACGCCGGCGTAGCCGAGACCCCCTCCACGCCCTCGTCCATCGGCTCCCCCAGCCAGCGCCCGTCGGCCTGTCCGTCCTCGAGGTCCAGCCTCCGGATCGCCTCCTCGAGTCCCGGGAAGCCTCCGGCATACTCCGGGAAGGCGAAGGCCTCGGCGTTCAGCCCCTCCAGGGTCCACTCGGTCCGGGTGCGAGTCACGGCCACGTCCGAGTCTCCGCTCTCCCAGAAAGCGCCGTGGCCCAGCATGCCCAGGGTCCCCTCCGAACCGATCAGGCCCACCACCGGCTCGTTGTCGCGGGCGACGTCGAAGAGGTCGGAGAGGGAGGGGACCAGGAGGTTCGCGGCGGCCTTGCCTCGGGCGGCCGTGGGCACCCCGTCCACGCGGAAGCGCAGATCCACGATCCCGTGGTTCCGGGGGAAAGCCCCCGTGCCGATCGTGGCGTGGACGGCCGGCGTCACCGAGGGTGACGACCCGACGAACGTCTCCTCGAAGAACGTTCCCCGCTCGATCAGGCGGCCCAGGGTGGGCCAGGCGTCGGGATGCTCCTCCAGCACGTTCATGCCGGCCGAGTCCCAGATCATCGTCACGATGAGCTTCGGGGGGCGCTCGGCGCCGGCCACCGCCTCGGCGAGCGGCTCTCCGTCCGGCGCGTCGAAGTCGAAGCCGAGGAGCGCGGCCTGCGTCGGCGCCACGTCGGCGAGCGTCGCCGTCCGGCTCACCCGAACCCCCTCGGGGACGTGCCCCGGCCCGTAGAAGAGGAGCGGCACGTGCTGGACGAACCTCCAGGGACCGGAGTGAGAGAGCCACGCCCCGACGACGTCGGGAGGCTTCGGGACGATCTGAAGGTGGCCGGAGCGCCCGGGATGGTACCCCGCCCAGATTCGGCGGAGGTGCGGCTCCGGCAGTCGGCAAGCGACCTGCTCGAAAGGGCCGCGGGGAGGACGCGGTGTCTCCCGCGCCTCGGGCGCGCCTCCTGATCGTCCCGTCGGCGACGGGTCCGCAGGCGGCGTCCTGGCCGCGCCTCCGGAGCAGGCAGCGGCCAGGACGAGCGCGATGCTCAGCAGTCGTGATGTCAGCACGGATGATCCTGGGACCGTTCGGCGCGACAGTCTACCCGAAGGCCCCTCGTTGGCTGGGGACGCAGGACGCGGTCAGGAGGACTTCCGAGGGGAAGGCCGCGGCGAACAGCCGCGTGTCGGGCTCTCCTGGGGGCAGCTCGTGGTTGTCGGAGCGCCGATAGCCTCCGAGCAGCTCCGCCACATCCTCCAACGTGGCCCCTCGGGAGGCGAGCGCACGCTCGTCGACCCAGACCTGGGTGGGCCGCACCTGCTCCACGGCGTCCCCGAAGGCCTCCGCCAGGTCGCGCCGCAGCTCCCGGAGATCGATGATCGGCGCCCCGGCGGGGTCGGGGATCGAGCCGTGGTCGGCGGTGAGCGCCAGCACCCACTCACCCTCCCCCACCTCGCGGTCGAGGATGGCGATGAGGGTCCTCAGCGCGGTGTCGGAGGAGCGGACCACGGCCTCCATCTGGGGCCCGTGCATCCCCCACCGGTGCCCCACCGAGTCGATCTGCTTGTAGTTCGTGAAGAGGAGGTCCGGCACCGCGTCGCGGCCGAAGCCCTCGCGCTCGACGACCTCCTCGAGGACGCGGGTCTGGTGCTCCGTCCAGGCGGGCGAGATGGAGCGGTCCTCGCCCGGCCTCAGGACGGGCTCACCCAGCCAGCGACCGTCGGCGGCGCCGTCCTCGAGATCGAGACGCCGTAGCGACGCCGCGAAGCCGCCTACGTCGCGGAGGTACGCGGGGAAGCGGAAGTCCTCGGCGTACGCTTCCCCGATCCCCCACCCGCCCTCGTGGTGCATCGCCACGAGGTGCCGGCCACCGCCCTCGATCGAGGCCCCGTGGCCGATGAGCCCCAGCGTCCCCAGCGAGGCGATCAGCCCGACCTTCGCCGCCTGGCCGGTGTTCGCCGCGTACCGATCGGCGAGCGTGGGCATCGAGAGGAAGGCGGGACGCTCGTCGAGGATGTGGGCCATCCTGCCGCCCCAGCGGAAGTGGAGGTCGACGAGCCCGTGCCGGGACGGAAAGACGCCGGTCCCGATCGTGGCGTGCACGGCGGGCGTGGTCGAGGGCGACGTCCCGACGGTCGCCTCCTCGAACCACGTCCCCTGTGGGATCAGGGCGCGCAGCGTGGGCCAGGCCTCGGGGTGCTCGTCGAGGACGTTGCGTCCCGCCGAGTCCCAGATCACGGTGAGGATCAGGCGAGGTGGATCCGAACCGGCCACCGCCTCGCGCAGGGGCCGCCCGTCCGGAGCCTCGAAGTCGGAGCCCAGGATCCGCGCCATCGTCGGGGCGAGATCCGCTAGCGTCACAGGACGGTCCACGCGGCCCACGGCCGGCACGTGCCCCGGGCCGTAGAGGAAGAGCGGCACGCGCTGGACGTGATCCCAGGGCCCCGCGTGGGAGAGCCACGACGCGACGACCGCCGGGAGCCGAGGGACGATCTGGATCTCGCCCGAGCGCTCGGGATGGTAGCCGCGTCGGATGCGCAGCAGGTGTTCGGGCGGGAGGGAGCAGGCCGGGGAGGCCTCCGCCGGAAGGGCGGTGGGCGGCGCGGGGGTCGGGACGGCCGTGGGGGGGGCCCGGAGGCCTTCGGGCCCTGCGTCCGTGCAGGACGCGGCGAAGAGTACGGCGACGCCGAGTGCTGCGACCGACCGAGTGACGCGACGCATCGGGAAACCCTACATCGGAGCACGACCGGGGATGTGCTAGGTTCACGGCCCGTGAGCATCGCGCGAGACTCCCTCGCCCTGTTCCGGAAGCGAGACTTCACCTTCCTGATGGGCGCCCAGTGGCTGGCGCAGGCCGCCGACGGCCTGGTCGGGCTTGCCCTGGCCAAGAAGATCACCTTCGGAGGGAGCGCCGGCTTCGACCTCGACGTCGAGGGAGCCGCCACGCCGCGGGAGGCCCTCCTCATCGTCCTCCTTACCTTCCTCCCCTACATGATCATCAGCCCGTTCATGGGGGTCTTCATCGATCGCTGGAACCGCCGGATGCTGCTGATCCTGGCCAACGGCGTCCGGGCCGTGCTGCTGCTGACCGTGGGGATCCTGGGGCCCGACGCGATCGGGAACGTCGCGCTGTACGGCTCCTTCCTGCTGGTGCTGGGAGGGACCCGGCTGGTGCTGGCGATCAAGGGAGCCGGCCTGCCCGCCGCGCTGGGCGGCGAGGACGAGCTGATGCAGGGCAACGCCACCTCGCAGGCCGGGAGCGCGATCTTCCAGCTCGGGGGCGCGGGGGTGGCGCTCGTCGCCGCGGGCTTCGTGGACGCCCGGCTGATCATCCTGGCGGGCGCCCTCGTGTACGGGGCGGCGACGGCGTCGGCGTCGCTCGTCCACCGGCTGGGCGAGGCCCGCGCGGTCGTGCCCCTCCGGAAGGAGATCGGGCGGGTGTTCCGTGACCTCCTGGACGGGTTCCGCGAGATCGGGCGGCGGCCGATGGCAGGGCTGGCCATCGTCTCGTTCCTCTCCGTCCGCACGCTCCTGACGCTGGTGGTGCTGGCCACGGTGTTCATCTCTCGAGACCTGATCGCCTCGCAGGACACCCTCACGACCGCGATCCCGGCGGCCGCCGGCGCGCTGGGCGCCGTCGTGGGGTTCGTGATCGCCCACGCCCTGAAGGACCGCGTGCGGCCGGCCAGGATCGTGTCGGGCGCGCTGCTGTTCGGCGCGGCCGGGATGCTGGCGTTCGGGGGCGTAATCAACATGCTCGGGATCTCGGCGCTGGCCTTCTGCGTCGGCGTGGCCTTCTTCCTGGGCAAGGTGGCCGTGGACACCCTGATGCAGCAGGCGCTGGCCGACTCGTACCGCGGTCGGGGGTTCAGCCTCCAGGACGTCTCCTACAACCTCTCCTGGGTGCTCCCCGCCCTCCTGCTCTGGCTGGTCCTCACGCCCGACACGGCTCGGATGGTGCTGATCGGCTCGGGGGCGGCCTTCCTGCTGATCGCCCTGCTGATCGGGCTGTGGTCGCGGGCGCTTGGCGGCCGGCCGGAGCGGAAGATCGAGGCCGAGGAGGTCAGCCCGCCAGCCTCGCGAACCTCGCCGCCGCGTCCACCCCCGTGAGGTCGCCCTCCTCGTAGATCCCGAGGCCGGCGCGGGCGGTCTCCTCCGCGGTGAGGCCTTCCAGGTAAGGCCCCGGCAGGACAGCGGCGAACACCCGTCGGTCGAGGAGGTCCCCGGGGATCCGCTCGAGGTCCACACCCTCGGGGATCCCGTCGCGGTAACGGAGATCGCCGACGATCGTGGCCACGAGGTCGAGATCGAGGTCGCGCGAGCGGACCTCGTCCATGTCCAGGAAGAGCGAGGAGGGCGTGGCCGCCTCGACGATCGGGCCGAGGCGCTCCTCAACGGCGGCAGCGAGCGCGTCGGGGTGGAGGCGGACCCCGCCCACCTCCTCGGGCAGGGGAGTGAGCCCGTGGTCGGCGGTGACCGCCAGGACCCAACGCCCCTCCCCCACTTCGGCGTCGAGGGCGGCTGCCACGTCCCGCAGGAGGTCGTCCTGAGCCCGAAGGACGTGGGGCTGCTCCTCACCGACCATGTTCCAGAGATGCGCGCCCCGGTCGGTGGACTTGAGCTCGACGAAGAGGAGGTCGGTGATATCGTCGCGCCCGATCCGCTCTCGACCCAGGATCCGGAGGACCGCGTCACCCTGATAACGGACGAAGGCGGGGGTTCCGGGGAGCACGCCGGGGTCCTCGAGATCGTTCCCCATCCACCGGCCGTCGAGCGACCCGTCGCTCCCGTCGAGCTCCCGGAGCCGGGCCTCGAGCGAGTCCTCGGCGGGCAGGTATCCCGGGAGGCGGTATCGCTCGGGGTTCGTGAAGAAGCGCCGCTCCCGCCGGTTCCAGAGGACGGCCACCTGCTCGGGCGCGGCGCCGGGCCCGGCGCCGCGCCCGAGCATCCCCAGGTGCCAGGACTCCGTGGCCACGATCCCCGTCCACGCGCCGGTCGCCTCGTGCCACGCGTCGGCCAGCGTCTCGACGCGCAGCAGCCTGGGATCGGTTCGACCGAGGTACGCGTCCCCAACCGTGCCGTCCGGGAGGCGTGCCGAGTTGTCCGGGACCCCGTGGGCGGCAGGGTAGGCACCGGTGCCCATCGTGGGGTGCACCGCCGCGGTGACCGAGGGCGAGGAGCCCACCGTGGCGTTCGTGAACAGGGCGCCGCGGGCCATCAGCGCTCGCAGGAAGGGCCAGTCGCCGGGGTAGGCCTGGAGGAGGTTCCACCCGCCGCCGTCGTAGGCCACGAGCGCGATGGCCCGCGGCGCCCCCCGCTGCCCCGGCGCCAGCGCCTCGGACAGCGGGACACCGTCCCGAGCCCGGAACGGGAAGCCCATGAGCTCGGCGAGCGTCGGGGCCAGGTCCGCCAGATCGACCGCTCGCTCCGAGACGGTCCCCTCGCGGACGAACCCCGGTCCGTAGAGGAGGATCGGCACACGCTGGTGGTAGGCCCACGGGGTCGAGTGGCTGGTGTCGGGGCTCGGCTCACCGCCCGGGTCCCAGCTTCCCCGCCGCACGATCACGTGGTGGGGCCTGGGGATCAGCGCCAGCTCGCCGGAGCGGCCGGGGACGTACCCCCGCCGCATCGCCTCCAGCACGTCGGCCCCCACCTCGCGCGCCATCTCCTCGACGCTCCGCGCTCCCGGCGGAGGGTCCGGCGGCCCCGAGCACGACGCCGAGAGCACCGCCACGACGAGGACGAGCGCCCGCATCATCATCCGGAGTATCCCGCAGGGAGGCTCGTGTATCGTGGCCCGAGGCACATGACCTCCATCCCCCCGCCGTCCTTCGCGAGCGGCCTGGGCCGTCGCACCCTGGTCATCGTCGCGGCCGCGGGTCTCCTCGCGGCGCCGGCTCTTCTCCTCCGCGCCTTCTGCGTAGGAGAGTCCTGCCGCCGGCAGGCCGCCCCGGAGGTCCGGGCGCCGTTCTGCTCCCTCGACCCCCAGCTCCGTCGCCTGCTGGCCGACGGCTACCGGCAGGGCCGCTCCCCGGAGGTCCTCGTGGTCACGAGCGAGGACGCCACCGTGGCCGGCGCCACCGGGCTCGAGGATCTCTCCGCGCCGTGGCCCTCCGTGGAGGACGTGGATGCCGGCCGAGTGCCTCTCGTCTTCCAGGGGGCGGGGATCGACCCCGCCGCCGAGGTCCCCGCCGCCACGCCTCTCGTCGACCTGGCCCCGACCGCGGCCGCCATCCTCGACGTCCGGGTCCCCCACCCGGGGGTCCGCTCGGGGGAGGCGATCCCGGGAGTGGCCGCCGGCGGTCCCGCCCGCCTGGTCGTCCTCGTGGTCTGGAAGGGCGTCGGCTCCGACGACCTCGAGGCGAGCCCGGCCGCGTGGCCCACGCTCCGGCGCCTCCTCCGGGAGGCCGCGGGCACGCTGGACGCGCGGGTCGGATCGCTCCCCCTCGACCCTACGGCGGTCCTGACCACGATCGGCACCGGAGGACTCCCCCGCGAGCACGGCATCACCGGCAGCACCCTACGGAACGAGGAGGGCAAGGCCGTCCCCGCCTGGGGACGGGGCGCCCCGTACTCGGTGATCGCGGCCCTCGGGGACGACCTCGACGAGGTTCTGGGCCAGCGTCCACTCGTGGGCCTGGTCGGCGCGAGCGCTCTGGACCGGGGCGTGATCGGCAAGGATTGGCATCTGCGAACCGACCAGGACGAGGTCGTGCTGAAGGATCGGGCGGTCCGCCAGGCCGACGCGGCTGCGGACCTTTTGGCCGGGGGATACGGCGCCGATGACGTGCCCGACCTGCTCGCCGTGGTGATGCACGACCGCGTGCCGGCGATGGACCGGGCTCTGCAGAGGGTCGTTCAGGCCGTCCCTCCCTCGACCGCGGTCGTGGTCACCTCCACCGGACCGCTGGCGGCCGAGGAGGCGGTGGGCGCCGACCGAATCCGGGCTGAGGTGGAGGGCGCCGGCGCCGGCTTGACCGAGGCCGTGGCGGTGGGCGGGCTCTTCCTCGATCAGGACGTGCTCGTGGAAGCCGACGCCAGCCAGGAGGATGTGATCCGGGCCCTGCGTGGGATCCGGGCGTCGATCGGCGGCCCGATGTTCGCCGACGTCTTCGGGGGCCGCGCCGTCGAGTTCGGGAGGTACTGCTGATGGCCGTGATCGAGAAGCCTCGCCTCCGCCTCCCCGGCGAGCGACGTCCCGCGTGGCGCGGGGGCCTCGTGCTCCTCCTCGTCCTCATCGCGTCCGGGACGATCCTGCGGCTCCTCGACGCCGCTGGCCTCCCTCCGGTCAGGAACTTCCTCCTCGTCTGGGCCTCGCTCCTCGTGGAGGCCGTCCCCTTCATCCTGCTGGGAGCGATCGTCTCCGCCGCGATCGAGGTCTTCGTGCCGGCACGGCTGTTCGCGCGCCTGGCGCGCCTGCCGGGCCCGGTCCAGATGCCGGTGGCCGGCCTGGGGGGCTTCGTCTTCCCCGTCTGCGAGTGCGGGTCGGTCCCCGTGGCCCGGCGGCTCGTGGTCAAGGGCCTGACGCCGGCGGCCGCCATCACCTTCATGCTGGCCGCGCCGATCCTCAATCCCGTCGTGCTCGTAGCCACGGCCGTCGCCTACCGAGGTCGTGACGTGTTGTGGGTGATGGTCGGGGGCCGGGCGATCTTGGGCCTCGTCGTGGCCCTCGCGGTCGGATGGGTCGTAGCCCGGAAGGGGAAGCGGGAGCTGCTGCGCGCCCCCGAGGACCACCACGAGCCCGGGGAGCCGCTCGCACGGCGATGGCCGGCCTACTTCGCCCATCTCTCCTCCGACTTCGTCATGCTCGGTCGCTACCTCGTGATCGGGGCCGGGGTGGCTTCGGCCCTCCAGACGTTCGTGCCCCAGGGGATCGTCGGGGCGGTGGCCGAGACCCCCGTCCTGAACATCCTGGCCATGATGACCCTGGCCGGGATCCTCTCGCTCTGCTCCGAGTCGGACGCCTTCGTCGCCGCGTCGTTCGTGCAGTTCGGGGCGGGAGCGCAGCTGGCCTTCCTGGTGTTCGGGCCGATGGTCGACGCGAAGCTCGGGTTCCTCTACGTGGGGACGTTCAGCCGCGGGTTCCTGCGGACCGTCGTGGCGGTGGTGGGCGCCGTGACGCTGGCCGGCGCCCTCTGGGTGGAGGTGCTGGCCGGATGAGGCGGCTGAGCCCGACCCGGGTCACGGTCGGCCTCGCGCTGGCCGCGTGGGCGGGGGTCTTCTGGTTCCTCCTCGTCACGGACCGCTGGACCCTCTACCTCTCGTCTCGCATCTTCTGGGTCGTGCCCGTGGGAGCGGTCCTCCTCACCGCCACCGCCCTGGGGCGTCTTCTCACCGCGAGGACCGAGCGCGCGGAGCCGCTGGCGGTCCGCGACACGTGGGGGCTCGCGCTCGTGCTCGTGCCGGTCGTGGCGGTGCTGGCCCTTCCGCCCACGGCGCTCGGATCCTACGCCGCCTCCCGCCGTTCGGTGAGCGCGGGTTTCGTCACCGCGGCCGGCGAGCCCTCGTCGGGTGAAGTGACGCTCGTGGACGTGGCCGGCGCGATGTGGTCCCAGACGGCCGCCGACTCCCTGACCGAGCGCGCCGGCAGCGAGGTCTCGTTCGTGGGCTTCGTCGTGCGTCGAGAGGGGACGCCCGCTGACGAGTTCGTGCTGACCCGGTTCCTCGTCTCGTGCTGCGTGGCCGACGCGCTCAGCGTGCAGGTCCGGGTGGTGGGCGCTCCCCCCGGGGCCTTCGAGGAGGACGAGTGGGTGCGGGTCCAGGGAACGCTCTATCCGCTGCCGGATCAGGTCGTCGTGGACGCCGCCTCGGTGAAGGCCGTCCCCCGCCCGGCCCAGCCCTACCTCAACGTCTGAGGAGCCGGGCCAGGTCGGGCGGCGAGGTCAGGTCGGCCTCTGGGAAGGCGCCCGCTCCCAGCGCGGCGACTTCCTCCTCGCTCAGTCCGACGAGCCGCCGGACCGGGATCGCGGCGGCGAAGGGTCGGGCGGCCGCCAGCTCCTCCGAAAGCGCCTCCAGGTCGGTGCCTTGAGGCGCCACCTGGTCGAAGCGGAGCGACGCCGCCGCCCGAGCCACGTCCTCGGCCGTGGCCCCGATCTCACCGAGCACGTCCCAGCGGAGGTACAGGTCGTCGGGGTGCACCGCCTCCACCACCTCGGCTCCGAAAGCGTCGTTGAGCGCCTCCTGCACCCGGAAGCGGTCGATCCGCAGGCCCTCTACGACGTCGGGACGGGGCGACTGCCCGTGGTCGGCGCTCACGATCACGACGTGCCGATCCGGACCGACCCGCTCGTCGAGCGCCCCCACGATGCGCTCCACCGCGCGGTCCTGCGCCCGCAGCACCTCCTCGAACATCGGGGACTCCATGTTCCACAGGTGGCCTGCGTTGTCGCTCGGCTTCAGCTCCACGAACAGGAGGTCGGTCACGTCGTCGGTCCCGATCCCCTCTCGCTCGATCATCTCCAGGACGAGGTCGGTCTGGTACTCGACGAAGGCGGGGGTGGCGGGGATGAAGAAGATGTCGTCGAGGTCGGCCTGCATCCACCGGCGGTCGGCCGCTCCGTCCGCGAGGTCGAGCTCGTGGACGCGCTCCTCCAGCGCTTCCCGGCCCCGGAGGTACTCGGGCATCCGGTAGACCTCCTCGTTCGTGAAGAGGTCGTCGGTCTCGCGATGGTCCCAGAGCACGGCGACGTCCCGGTCCCCGCCCGGGTGGCGCGTGCCTCGGCTCATCATCCCCAGGTGCCACGCCTCGTAGCCCACGAGGCCGACCCACGCCTCGTTCCCCTGCGCGACGTCCCAGGCGTCGGCCACGGTCTCGGCCTCCATGAGGCGTGGGTCGGCCTCGTGGAAGAAGAGCTCTCCGAGCGAGCCGTCGGGGAGGCGGCCCGTGTTCTCGGCGATCCCGTGGGTCCGCGGATAGGTCCCCGTCCCCATGTTCGCGTGGATCGGCGCCGTGATCGGCGGCGCGGAGCCCACCGTCGCGTTCCCGAAGGTCGTGCCCTCGGCGGCGAGCCCGCGCTGGAAGGGCCAGGCCTCCGGCCACCGCTCCAGCACGTTCCACCCGCCGCCGTCGTGCACGACGAGCGTGATCACCCTGGGCGGGTCGCGGTCCGGGAGCAGGGCCTCCTCCAGGGAGCGGGCGTCGGGCGCCTCCCAGTCGAACGCGAGCAGGTCCGCGATCGTGGGAGCGATGTCGGCCACGTCCACCGGCCGATCCGGCACGGCGCCCGCCGGCACGTGGCCGGGGCCGCGGAGGATGATCGGCACCCGGGCGATGTAGTCCCACGGCGCCCCGTGCGTCGTCCGAGGGTCGGTGGTGCTGCGGAGGCCGCCCGGCCACTGGGCCACGGTGCTGCCCGGCGCCGGCACCAGGACGACGTCGCCCGAGCGCTCGGGGACGTACCCACGGGCCAGCTGACGGACGGGGTCGGCACCCAGCGCCCGGAGCATCTCGGGGATCGTCGACGCGTCGTCCGGGACGGGGTCCTCGGGCCCTCCCGTGCATCCCGCGGCCACGATCAGCAGAGCGGCCAGGGCCCCGGCGGCTCGGGCCACCGTCAGCCCTCCACCAGGCTTCGGGGTGGAACCCCCGGATCGGCCTGCGCGAACCGCCCCGGGCCGAACGCGGCGACCTCGGCCTCGTCGAGGCCCCGGATGAACGAGCCCGGGAGCACCGCGGCGAAGTGGCGACGGTCCATCCGATCCTCGAGGACGGCCTCCTCGGGGACGTACGGCCCCACGTTCTCGCCGTAGCGGTAGCCGGCGATGGAGGTGGCCAGCCGCTCGACGGCGGCGCGGTCGGCGTCGAGGAAGACCTCGGACGGCCGGATGCCGACGACCGTGCCGCCGTCGAGCTCCCCCTCCAGGTCCTCCGACAGCTGTACGAGATCGAGACGGACGCCCCCCGCCTCCTCGATCAGCGGGCACTGCCCGTGATCGGCCGTGAGGATGAGCGCCCACTCCCCCGGACGGAACCGCCGCTCGAGCACGGCCACGAGCCGCTCCAGATCGCGATCCACCGCTTCGAGGGCGACGCGCTCGTGGGGATCGAGCATGTTCGAGACGTGCCCCGCGTAGTCGGGCGCCTTGTAGTTGACGTAGAGGAGGTCCGTGACGCCGGTCTCCCCGATCGGCTCCACGCGCAGCGTCGCCTCGAGCAGGTCGCCCTGATGCTCGACGATCGGCGGGTCACAGCAGATCGCCTTCCCGCCTTCGCGATCGCGCGCCGCGCCGCGCTCGGGGCCGAAGTAGCGACGCATGCGATCGGTCAGGGCCGCGCGGGGCGGCACCTCGCCGGGCATGCGGTACAGCTCGGGGTTCTGGACGGCCCAGTCGTTCCCCGCCTCGTCCCAGTAGACGGCCACGGGCCGCTCTCCTCCCCGTCCGATCATCCCCAGGTGCCACACCTGGTAGCCGATCTCGCCGATCCAGGCCCGGCCGCCCGTCTCCTCGTCCCAGACGTCTGCCAGGGTGGGGACGAGGATCCGCGACGGGTCCGCGGCGCCCAGCTCCCCCAGCGCCGGCTGGGTCCCCCGCCCGGCCCGCACATGGTGCCCGGAGATCCCGTGGGCCCGGGGGAACGCGCCGGTCCCGATCGTGGCGTGGGCCGAGGCCGTGACGTTGGGGAACGAGCCCATGTAGCCGTTCCGGTACAGGGCGCCGTCCCGAGCCAGGCGAGCCAGCATGGGCCACGCGTCCGGCCACTTCTGGAGGACGTTCCATCCCCCGCCGTCGATCACGCAGGTCACGATGACCTTGGGCGGCCGGGCGGGGGCCTCGATGCCCGGCAGCGGTTCGCCGTCGGGGAACGAAACGTCGAGGCCCATCAGGCGCGCCGTCGTCGGGGCCAGGTCGGCCAGCGTCGCCTCGTCGGTGCGGTCCTGGGGCTCGACCAGGTTGGGCGCGTACACGACGATCGGGACACGATCGGTGTAGCCCCAGACCAGCGAGTGGCTGCTGCGCGGGTCGTCGGGCACGAGGCTCCTCGACTCGTGCGGGTAGTTCGAGGTGTTGAACGGCTGGAGGATCATCTGGAGGTCGCCGGACCGCTCCGGGTGGTAGCCGCGGAGCACGCTCCGCATCGCGGGGCCGCCCAGGCGGCGCGCCATGCCCCGCAGGACGGGCCCCGGCGCGAGCTCGGGCTCCAGCACGCTGAGGGCCCTCCCGACGGCCGAGCCTCCCGCCACGGCGCCGATCCCTGCGATCCCGAGGCCGGCGAGCACCCGGCGGCGGCCCAGATCGGTGGAGCGCGGACGGAGCGAGGCCACGAGGGCCGCCCCCAGGACCAGCACCGCGACGCCGACTACGGCGGCGGCGATCCAGCCGGTGGCGAACGCGGCCACGGCCGAGGCCACGAGGGCAGCCGCGGGCACGGCCCAAGCGGCCACGAAGAGGGTTCGGGGGTGCACGAGCCGATTGTCGCAGAACAACCCGGACACGTCCCGGGCCCGGGCCCGACGACTACAATGAGGCGTTCCCCACTGTTGGAGGCACGCGGCATGCGCATCCTGATCCTCGGCGGAGACGGCTACCTGGGCTGGCCCACCGCCATGCACTTCTCCCAGCGCGGGCACGAGGTCCACACCGTGGACAGCTACCTGCGCCGGCGGGCCCACGCCGAGGCCGGGACCGACTCGCTGACGCCGATCCTGGGCTCGCTGCCGGAGCGGGCCCGGGCCTGGGAGGAGGCCACCGGGAAGCACATCGGCGTCACCGAGGGCGACGTCTGCGACTGGGAGACCCTGGAGCGCGTCTTCCTCACGTTCCGCCCCGAAGCCATCGTGCACTACGGCGAGATGCCCTCGGCCCCCTACTCGATGCGCGACCGAGCCCACGCCGTGTTCACGCAGTACAACAACGTGATCGGGACGCTGAACGTGCTGTTCGCGATGCGCGACATCACCCCCGACGCCCACCTCGTCAAGCTCGGAACCATGGGCGAGTACGGCACGCCGGACATCGACATCGAGGAGGGCTTCTTCGAGGTCCACCACAAGGGACGGAGCGACACCGTGCCGTTCCCCAAGCAGCCCGGGTCGCTCTACCAC
>DASUTZ010000021.1:0-8502 GCA_036374295.1 Actinomycetota bacterium | reverse complement strand
CTGCGGCCTGTCGACCTGCTGGAGCTCGCCCTTCTTGATGACGGCGACCCTGTCGCCCATCGTCATCGCCTCGATCTGGTCGTGCGTCACGTAGATCGTGGTGGTCCCGAGGTCGTTCTGGAGCTTGGCGATCTCGGCGCGCATCTGGACCCGGAGCTTCGCGTCCAGGTTGGAGAGGGGCTCGTCCATGAGGAAGGCCTGGGGCTCCCGGACGATGGCCCGGCCCATGGCCACCCGCTGCCGCTGGCCGCCCGACAGCGCGCGCGGCTTCCGCTTCAGGAACTCGCTAAGTCCGAGGATCTCGGCGGCGTCCGTGACGCGACGGTCGATCTCGTCCTGTGGCACCTTTTGAAGCTTCAGGCCGAAGCCCATGTTGGCCGCGACCGACATGTGGGGGTAGAGGGCGTAGTTCTGGAAGACCATCGCGACGTCACGGTCCTTGGGCGGGACGTCGTTGACCTCGCGGCCGCCGATCAGGACCGTTCCCTTGGAGATGTCCTCGAGCCCGGCGACCATGCGGAGGGCGGTCGTCTTCCCGCAGCCGGAGGGGCCCACGAAGACCATGAACTCCCCATCCTCGATGTCGAGGGAGAAGTCTCGTACCGCTTCGGTGCCGTCGGGGTAGATCTTGTAGACCCCGTCCAGAGAGATCTCCGCCACCCTTGCACCCCCCATCGGGTCGCCAGAAGTGCCCCTATCACCTACCACATCCGGGCCGCTAGTGTGAAGTTTCCTTTCGCCCCGAACGGGGAAGGATGGGCCGCTCAGTCGGACGGTGCGACTCCCGGGACCGCCCATTCGGCGGGCAGCTCCTCCACGGGCCATCGGCCCCGCTGCCTGGCCGCCAGGCGCTCCATCAAGGTCACGGCCTTCGGATCCTCGGACGCCGGCCGGTCCTCGATGACGCCGTCGCGCTTCGCCCTCGCCCAGAGGTCGGCGCCGAGCTCGCTCCGCAGGACGGTGAGGGTCCAGCCGCCTTCCTGTCCCAGGCCTCCGAACGAGATGTCCCCGTGCTCCGCGGCGAAGTCGGGGCACTTCAGGCAGCCGGGCCGCGTGAACTCCTGAGCCTCCTTCAGCGAGAAGGTGTGCTCGGTCCCATCACGCGTGTAGACGAGCAGCTTCCCCTTGATGTTGACCCGGACCACGTCGTCGAGCGACAGCCCGAGCCTCTCCTGGATGATCTCCTCGTTCAGGCCCTCGTAGGTGAAGGTCTTGGAGCAGAGGAGGCCGAAGGTCCAGGCGATGCGCCGGCGGTACTTGTTGAGGCGGCCGGCCTCCATCGCTCCCGTGACGCTCGCCTGGCACGACATCCCCACGAGCGCCACCTGCTTCAGCCCCATCTGCATCGCGGCGGTCAGGGCCAGCGGGTTGGCCGAGTACGTGTACCGGGACCCTGCCGTGGCCAGGACCTCCTCCTCGGTGGTGACGACCGTGGGCTCGGCGTCCCAGGGCCGCTCGTCCGAGAGCCGGGACGTCAGCGCCCCGTCGATCTGGCCGGTCCGGAGCCCCCAGAGGAGGAGGGCGGAGACGACCCCGCCGTCCTGGCCGGAGGCGAGCGCCGCGGGCTCGGTGGCCCTGGCCAGGAGGATCTCGCGGTGGACCCCGATCGCCTCCTCGGGGAGTCGCCTCCGTCCGAACATCAGCTCGTCGATCGCGGGCTCCCACTCGCGGAACCGGGGGCAGGCCCGGGTGCAGATCGAGCAGCCATTGTCGCCGTGGGTGCAGGCGTTGGCCGGACCCTCTTCGAGCTGGATCGGCTTGTGGTCCTCGTACCCCAGGACGTGGAAGGGGCAGACCACGACGCAGGCGGAGCATCCCGTGCAGAGGCCGGTGGCCACGACCTCGTCGAAGAGCTCGCGCCACTGGACCTTGGGCTCGTCTTTGGCCATCGCGGCCAGTGTATAGGCGGGGGCCTCAGACGGAGAACGACTCGCCGCAGGAGCACTCGTGCTGGGCCCGCGGGTTCTCGATCTTGAACCCGCCGCCCAGGAGCGCGTCGCGGAACTCCAGCGTGGAGCCCTCCAGGATCGGGATGCTGGCGGGATCCACGATCACGCGGAGGCCGTGCTCCTCCACGACGTGATCGTTCTCGGCCGCGACGTCCTCGAAGGAGAGCTTGTAGGAGAACCCCGAGCACCCGCCGGCCACCACTCGGACCCGGAGCCAGGCCTCTGTTCGGCCCTCGCGCTCGGCGAGGGTGCGGGCCTTGGCCGCCGCCTCGGGGGTGACGCTCAGGACGCTTCGGGTGGTCTCCATCTCGCCTCTGATGATATCAACGGGACCGTGGATCTGGGTCTGAAGGACCGTCCCGCGCTCGTGGCGGCCGCCAGCAAGGGGCTGGGGAGGGCGTGCGCGGCGGTCCTGGCCGAGGAGGGCGCCCGCGTCGCGATCTGCGCTCGCGACGCGGGCGCCCTCGAAGCCACCCGGGACGAGATCGCCGAGGCCACCGGCGCCACCGTCGTCGCCGTTCCCGCCGACGTCTCCACCGAGGCCGGCGCCGTCTCGTTCGTCCGGGAGGGGGCGGAGGCCCTGGGCGGATGCGAGATCCTCGTCTCCAACGTGGGCGGGCCGAGGACGGGCACCTTCGACGAGCTGGAAGACGAGGACTTCGAAAACGCGTTCGAGCTGCTGTTCCTCTCCACCGTCCGCATGACCCGGGAGGCCCTCCCGCACATGCGGGCCGCGGGCTACGGGAGGGTCGTGATCATCGGTTCCTCGGCCGTGAAGCAGCCGATCCCGGGCCTCATGCTCTCCACCTCGATCCGGACCGGGCTGATCGGCTGGGCCCGTACGCTCGTGGACGAGGTGGGCCCGGAGGGGATCACCGTGAACGCCGTCCTGCCCGGGCGCCACGCCACCGACCGCATCCGCGAGCTCCACGAGGACCGGGCCCGGCGCGAGGGCGTCTCACCCGCCGAGGTCGCGGCCGAGGACGCCTCCCAGATCCCCCTCCGCCGGATCGGCGACCCACGCGAGCTGGCCCACGTCGTGGCCTTCCTCGCCTCCGAACGGGCATCCTACGTCTCCGGCGCCTTCGTCCAGGTGGACGGCGGGATGTACCGAGGTCTGCTCTGATGCTCCAGGTCGTCGACGTCGAGACCCAGTCGATCGAGGCCTACGAGCCCATGATCGGCCGCGAGGCCGTCGAGGAGCTGGTCGAGCTGGGGCGCTCCCTCCGTGGCGCCAGGGTCGTCCAGCTCAACGCCACGGCCTACGGCGGCGGGGTCTCCGAGCTGCTGCGCTCGATGCTGCCCATCTATCGAGGCCTGGGCATCGAGGCGGAGTGGCAGGTCATCACCGGCGACGATGCCTTCTTCGAGGTGACGAAGGGGTTCCACAACGCCCTCCAGGGAGGCGACTTCGAGCTTGGCGAGGAGGGCCGCAGCGAGTACCTGAGGCACAGCGAGCAGAACGCCGCCGCGCTGGAAGGCGACTGGGACTTCGTGATCGTCCACGACCCCCAGCCGCTCGCCATGCGCCACTTCCTCCCGGACCACGACGGGAAGTGGATCTGGCGATGCCACATCGACACCTCGAGCCCCCACCCCGGCGTCGTGGAGCTGCTCGAGCCCTACGTCGAGGAGCACGACGCCCTGGTGTTCACGCTGCCGCAGTTCGCTCCAGACGCTTGGGATCACTCGGTGATCAGGACGATGGCGCCCGGGATCGACCCGCTCTCCCCGAAGAACATGGACCTTCCGCCGCAGGTCCACGACCAGATCGCGCGGTGGCTGGCGGTGGACCCGCGGAGGCCGGTGATGACGCAGGTCTCGCGCTTCGACTCCTGGAAGGACCCGCTCGGCGTGGTGGAGGTCTTCCGGACGGTCCGGCAGGAGGTCGAGGGGCTCCAGCTCGCCCTCCTCGGCTCCATGGCGATGGACGACCCCGAGGGCTGGGGCCTCTACGAGCGCATCCGCGAGGAGGCGGGCGGGGATCGCGACATCCACGTGGCCACGAACATCAACGGGGTCAGCAACATCGAGGTGAACGCGTTCCAGCGTCTCTCCGACGTCGTGATCCAGAAGTCGATCCGCGAGGGGTTCGGGCTCGTCGTCTCGGAGACCCTGTGGAAGGAGACCCCCGTCGTGGCCGGACGCGCCGGCGGCATCCCGGTGCAGATGCCCGAGGGGACCGGGGGCGTCCTGGCCACGACCGACGAGGAGTACGCGGAGGGGGTCCTCCGCATGCTCCACGAGCCTGAGCTTGCGCGGGACCTGGCCGAGAGGGGCCGCGAGCACGTCCGCGAGCGCTTCCTGATCACGAGGCTGGTGGCGGACGAGCTGAGGCTCCTGCTCGAGCTCAGATAGGGCTGACCCCAACCGGGACCCTGTCCGGCAGATGGGGGACCGGGGAGCACGAAAATGACCATTGAAGAGCTTCAGGGAAGCGCGTATCGTGTCGCGCGCTGCCAAGGTGTCTTCCGGGCGGCGCTTGGCGCCGGCAGAGGAGAGGGAGGATCTCTTTGAAGCGTTCTGTGGTCTCGACCGTCGTATCCGTTCTCCTGCTGTCCGGGGCGCTGTTCGCCGCACCGGGGTCGGCGGGCACCGCGGGCTCCAACCAGGCTCGGGGCTTCTTCGTGCCGCCGGAGATCGGCCAGGCGGTGAAGCGCACCCCCGGAAACCTGGGTGGCCCCTCCGACCTCTTCGTCGAGGGCGAGCTGGTCGTGCAGTTCAAGAAGGGCGTGAAGCGCCCGGCGGCGATGCAGATCCACGCCGCCCACGGCGGCGCCCGGGTGCTGAACCGCGTCACGGGCCTGGGAGGCCGGATCGAGCACGTGAAGCTGCCGGCCGGCGTCTCGGTGGCGAAGGCCGCCCGCCGCTACCAGAAGGATCCCGGCGTCGTGGTGGCAGAGCCCAACTTCAAGTACCAGTGGCTGAGCCACATCACGCCTCCGGTGGACGACCCCGACATCCCCCATCTGTGGGGGTTGGGCAACACAGGCCAGGCTCACAACATCAGCGATCCGCCCCCGACCACGGCCTCCGGGACATCGGGCGCCGACATCGCTGCGAACGCGGCCTGGGTCACCGAGGACGGGGACAATACCGACCCGATCGTCGCGGTGGTGGACAGCGGCGTCCGCATCACCCACGACGACCTGGACAACAACCTCTGGGTCAACGGCGGAGAGACCCCGGCGAACCTGGTCGACGACGACGGGAACGGGTACGTCGACGACGTGCACGGGTGCTCGTTCACGCCCGCCCTCTGCTCGAACCTCAGCGACGACGCGTCCGGCGCCGGCCACGGGACGCACGTGGCCGGGACGATCGCGGCCGAGGGCGAGAACGCCCAGGGGATCATCGGGGTCTGCCCCCACTGCAGGATCATGGTGACAAAGTTCGACCTCACCACCGCCGGCGAGGTCGCGGCCTACGCGTACGCCAGGAAGAACGGGGCCCGGGTGATCAACGGCTCCTTTGGCGGGGCGGTCTGGTCGAAGGTGTCCTACAACGCGATCAAGCAGCTCAACCAGGCGGGGATCGTGGCCGTGTTCGCCGCTGGCAACGACTCGCTGGACAACGACACGGCGGCTGGGAACCCAGTGACGGGGGGTATCAGCCCGGCCTTCCCGGCGTCGTACAACCTGCCGAACATCATCGCGGTGGCCGCGAGCAACCACCACGACGAGTACGGGTACTTCACGGGCTGCAACGCGCCGTCGCCGGGGGACGGGTTCAGCAAGGCCGAGTGCTCGTTCTCGAACGTGGGTCGCGAGTCGGTGGACCTCGCGGCGCCCGGCGTCGACATCAGGAGCTCGGTGAAGACGGGGGACACGGCCTACGACGAGTTCAACGGCACGTCGATGGCGTCGCCCCACGTGGCGGGGGCGGCCGCGCTGGTTCGCTCGGAGTTCCCGGGGCTCAGCCCCGTGCAGGTCAAGAACAAGATCATGAACGGGGCGGACAAGAACCTGGCCTCGCTGGCGACGTTCTACTCCTACATCCTGAGGGGGGGACGGGCGAGCGGGAAGTTCACCCGGACGAGCGGCAGGCTCGACGCCGCCGGCGCCCTCGCGGCGGGGACGGGCAACGCCACGCCCAAGACCGACGGGGACATCCCCGGCGCCAAGAGGATCGCCGGGTCCAAGAAGGGGCGGGTGGCTTACCCCCTCGACGTCAACGACCTCTACAAGCGAAGGTTGCAGAAGGGGAAGCGGTATCGCGTCACGCTCCGCGTGGGCAAGTCCGACTTCGACCTCTGGGTCTGGAAGCCGGGCACGAAGCAGATCTGGCAGTTCGAGCCGGCCTGCTTCTCCGGCGGCAGGAAGTGCCCGGTGGTCAGGGCCAGCTTCAAGGGCAAGGGGAAGAACGAAGTCGTCACCTTCAAGGCCACCAAGGGGGGCAGGTACTTCTTCCACGTGACGGCCTGGCTGAAGTTCAAGGGGCCGTACAAGCTCATCATCAAGCAGCTCTGAGCGAGGAGCGTCATCGAGAGGGGGCCTCGGGCCCCCCTCTCGACGTTCCCGGGCACTACCATCGAGGGATGGCCGACCTCGCCGAGATGCTCCGCGGCGCCCTGCCGCCTCCACGGCCCGACCCCCCGCTACCGGAAGGTGTGCCGGCGGCGGTCGTGCTCCCCCTGCTGGAGGCGCCGGAGCCCGCCCTGCTGTTCACGCGCCGCACCGACGACCTGCGCCACCATCGGGGGGAGGTCTCGTTCCCGGGGGGCGCGCGGCACGACGAGGACCCGGACCTGCTGACCACCGCCCTCCGCGAGACCGAGGAGGAGCTGGGGATCCCCGCCTCCGCCCACGACGTGCTGGGGCGCCTCGTCCCGATGCAGGCCGGCGTGTCGGGCTACGCGGTGGTCCCATTCGTAGCCCATCTGGGTGAGCGGCCCGAGCTGCGGCCGAACCCCATGGAGGTGGCCGAGGTCCTCGAGCTCCCGCTGGAGCTGCTGGCGGCCGTCGAGCGGCTGGAGCGCGTCGTGTGGGAAGGTGGCTCCTACGATACGTACGTCTACGAGGTGAACGGCCAGGTGGTGTGGGGCCTCACGGGGCGGATCCTCCACCACCTCCTGCGGACGCTGGAACGGGAGGGATGGACATGGACGATGTGACGCCCTTTCACCCGGGTGACGAGGAGCTGAAGCGCATCCTGGGCGAGGGAAAGACGATCGCGGTGGTCGGGCTCTCGAACCGCACCGACCGCCCCGCGTACGGGGTGGCGGCGTACCTCAAGGAGCAGGGGTACCGGATCATCCCCGTGCACCCCAAGGAGGAGGAACAGGTCCTGGGCGAGAAGGTCTACCCCTCGCTCCACGAGGTGCCGGAGCCGATCGACGTTGTGGACGTATTCGTGCGGGCCGACAACACGCCGCCCGTGGCCAAGGACGCGGTGGACGTGGGGGCCAAGGTGCTGTGGCTCCAGGAGGGGATCGTGAGCGATGAGGCCCGGCAGATCGCCGAGGGCGGTGGCCTCGAGGTCGTGATGGGGATCTGCATCAAGAAGACCCACGCGCGCCTGGGGGTCGCGGGATGACGACCTGGGAGTACGCTACCGCCCCGCTGATCGAACACGCCACCCAGGAGATCCTGAACCAGTGGGGCGAGGACGGGTGGGAGCTCGTGAGCGTGGTGTCCCAGCCGCAGGGGCTGATCGCCTACTTCAAGCGCCCCACGGAGGGCTGAGCCCCGTCACGTCGGGCCCCGCCGCGCGAACCACATCGCGGCGAGGGCACCGATGAGGATGCCGACGCCGGCCAGGAGGAGCCAGGGGATCCCGCCGTCCTCCGACGATGGCACCAGGGGGATGTCGATCGTGGGCTCGGGCTCGGACGACGTGCCGGGCGACGGCGGGGAAGAGGGCGAGGGCTCCGGGCTCGGGATCTCGGCAGGGAGGCGCAGGATCCTCTCGTTCGTCACGACGTACAGTCGCTCGTCGGGGCCCACGAGGATGTCGGTTATGCCGCCCAGGCCGGTCATGAACCGGTGGTGCCGCTCCACCCCCGCCCCTCCCTGGTCCAGGACGGCCCGCCACAGGGTTCCGCCGTAGTCCCCGAAGAACAGCGCCCCCTCGCTCCGCGGCCCGAGGTGGTCGTGCGGGTAGACGGCGCACCCGGTCGGCACGACCACGTTCACGAAGTCGATCTCGGGGTCCACGAAGCGAGGGTCGTCCGCGGCGCCCTGGACGGCCGGCCAGCCGAAGTTGCCTCCGGCCTCGATCAGGTTCACCTCGTCGTTGGCGCTGGGGCCGTTCTCGGTCTGCCAGACGTTCCCGGTGCCGGCGTCCACGCACACGCCGAACGAGTTCCGGTGGCCCATGGAGAAAACGGGGCCGGGGAGGGGGTTGTCGGGGATCGAGCCGTCGGGTTCGAGGCGCAGCACCTTCCCCGCGACGTCCTCCGGGTCCTGGGCCCGCTCGGGGCTGTGGGCCTCGCCCGTCACGACGTACAGCATCCCGTCAGGGCCGAACGCGATGTCCCCCCCGTCGTGGTAGGGCGAGACTTCGGGGAGCCGCAGCAGGCGCTGCCTCCTCGCGCCGACGTTGCCGTCGGCTC
>DASUTZ010000020.1:0-5216 GCA_036374295.1 Actinomycetota bacterium | reverse complement strand
TCGGCCCTGCGCGCGTATCCCGACCTGGCCGACGCCAGGAACCTCCGCGGGTGGCTGCTGACCATCGCGAAGCGGAAGGCGCTGGACGAGCACCGGGCCCGGGGGCGCCGCCCCTCGCCCTCGGAGCGGCTGCCCGAGGCGGCGATCGACCCGCCCACCGAGGCCGAGGACGGGCTCTGGCGGGCGGTGCGGGAGCTCCCTCCGAAGCAGCGGGAGGCGGTCGTGTACCGGTTCGTGTGCGACCTGGCGCATCGGGAGATCGCGGAGCTGATGAGCTCGACCGAGGCCGCGGCCAGGCGGAACGTGCACGAGGGGCTGCGGGCCCTTCGGGAGGTGTGGAGATGAGGGACGTGGAGGGGGCGCTGAGGGGCGGGTCGATGCCCGAGGAGGCGGTCGAGCGCTTCGTCGAGCGCGCCTGGGACGAGGTGGACGGCGTCGTGGCCTACGCCGGTGTGGACTCCCCGTTCGGCCGGCTGATCGTGGCGGCCACGAGGCGGGGGATCGTCCGCCTCGCCTATCCGGGCGAGGCGGACGCGGTCCAGGAGCTGGCCGAGCGGCTGACGCCGCGCCTCGTCGAGGCGCCGGAGCGCCTCGACGAGGCGCGGCGCGAGCTCGACGACTACTTCGAGGGCAGGCGTGACCGCTTCGACCTGGCGGTGGATCTCTCGCTCGTCCGCGGCAAGTTCACCCGCAAGGTGCTCAGGGCCACGTCCCGGATCCCGTTCGGCAGGACGCTCACCTACACGGAGGTGGCGACGAAGGCCGGCAGCCCCCGCGGCTCGAGGGCGGCCGGCAACGCGCTGGGATCCAACCCGATCCCGATCGTCGTCCCCTGCCACCGCGTGATCCACGCTTCCGGCGGGCTCGGCGGCTACACGGGCGGGCTCGATCGCAAGGAGTTCCTCCTAAGGCTCGAGGGTGTGCTCGGCGAGACCGGGTAACCTTCGAGGGGACCGACCCCGGAGGAGGAACGCATGACCCTGGAGGGCAAGGCGCTCGAGCTGTTCGAGGGACGCAACTTCGCGCACCTGGCGACGATCAACCCCGACGGGTCGCCGCAGGTCTCGCCGGTGTGGGTCCACGCCCGCGACGGGATGATCGAGGTGAACACCTCTCGGGGGCGGGTGAAGGATCGGAACATGACGAAGGATCCGAGGGTCGCGCTGTCGATCACCGACGCGAAGGACCCCTACGTGCGGGCCTCGGTGCAGGGCGAGGTCGTGGATCAGACCGAGGACGGCGCGGTGGAGCACATCGACTTCCTCTCCGAGAAGTACGACGGCGTGACGCCCTACCCGAGGCTCACGCCCGGCATGGTGCGGGTGATCTACCGGATCCGCCCGGGCCGCGTTCACGTCACCGGCGGCTGAGTGGTCCGCGCCGTCCGCAGGGACGCGCCCCGCCCCCGGGGGCCGGGTCGAGCCATCCTGATCTCGGTCCTCGTCCTGCTCCTGGTGGCCGTGGTCGTCGACCTGGGCCTGCGCTTCCTGGCCGAGCGGTGGCTCGAGGAGCGGATGCAGCAGACCCTTGCCCTGGAGAGGCGCCCCGACCTGGACATCGGGGGCTTCCCCTTCATCCCGCAGTTCGCCCGGGGCGAGGTCGAGCGCGTCGATCTCACCCTCCGGGACCTGCGGGTCCAGGGTCTGGACCTCGACGAGGTGACGATCGGGCTGCGGAGGGTGGCGTTCAACCGGGCGGACGTGCTGGCCGGGCGGCACGGGTCGGTGCGCGTCCGTCGCGGGGTGGCCACCGTGGAGATCGACGAGCCCACGCTGAACGGGATGCTCCGCGACCGGGGGGTGCCCGTAAGCGTGGAGCTGTTGGGCCCCCGCATCCGCGCCACGTGGCGGATCGAGGTCGAGGGCCGGGAGGCGACGGCGACCGCCGAGGGGACGCTGGACCTCGAGGGGACCACGCTGGGCTTCGATCCCGGCGAGGTCAGCGTGGACGGCGGGTTCGGTGTGCCGCCCGCGGCGCTGGGCTTCCGGGTGGACCTCCCGCCCCTCTTCCCCGGCCTGACCTACCAGGACGTCCGGGTGCGCGAGGCGGTCCTCGCTCTGCGCGCCGCCCTGGACGATACTGTCCTCGACCTTGGTTGAGCGACCGCAGCCCGATCACTGGAGCGATCCGCGACCCCCCGCGTGGACCAGGCGGCTCATCCTGCAGGCGCTGGCCTGGGTGGCGCTTGCCTGGCTGGCCTGGACGTTCCTCTCCCGCCTGAGCCAGCTGCTTCTGTGGATCCTGATCGCCCTCTTCCTCTCGTTCGCGATCGAGCCGGCCGTGAACTGGCTGTCCAAACGGGGGATGAGGCGAGGCGTGGCCACGGGGCTGATCTTCCTCGCCGCCGCGCTCGTGGGGATCCTCTCGATCGCCGTGATGGTCCCCTTCGTGGTGCAGGGCGTGCTGGCCGTGGTCCGGAACCTCCCGTCGTGGCTCGATCAGGCCAGCCGGCTCACCGAGGACTGGTTCGGGGTCACCGTCTCGACGGAGGACCTCCGAAGGGAGATCTTCTCGGCGGCCTCGACGCTCCAGTCCTTCGCCGGCGACATCGTGGGCAACGTGATCGGGGTAGGAGGCGCGGCGCTCGGGGCCGTGTTCCAGGTCTTCACCATCGGCTTCTTCCTGTTCTACTTCGTGGCGGAGGGACCTCGGGTCCGGCGCGGCGTGTGCTCCCTGCTCCCGCGGGACAAGCAGGACGACGTCCTCTTCGTCTGGGGCACGGCCATCGACAAGACGGGCGGTTACTTCTACTCGCGCCTCCTCCTCGCGCTGATCAACGGCATCACGTTCTTCGTGGTCCTGTTCCTCCTGGGGATCCCGGGCGCTCCGGCGCTGGCGCTCTTCAGTGCGGTCGTCGCCACCTTCATCCCGATCGTCGGGACCTACGTGGGGGCGGCCGTTCCCCTCCTCGTCGCCCTGGCCAGCGTGGGCGTGGGCCGGACGCTGGTCGTCCTGGGATGGGTCGTCCTCTACCAGCAGATCGAGAACCTGCTCCTGGCTCCCAAGATCAGCGCTCGCACGATGGAGCTCCATCCGGCCGCGGCTTTCTCGGCGGCGCTCGCCGGGGGGCTGCTGGGCGGCGTGACCTGGGCCTTCCTCGCCCTCCCGATCGCCGCCACCGTGCAGGCCGCGGCCAGCGCCTACGTCGGGCGGTACGAGGTGATCGAGGACGACCTCACGCGGGAGACGCCGGAGGAGGAGCGGTAGCGGTCGCGGGAGGCGGGAGATGGATCCCGCACTCCACCTTCTCCACCCCGGCCCACCGCCCCGCCCGCTCGTCCTCGCCGGGGAAGAGCGCGCGGGTGCAGGGCGCGCAGCCGATCGAGGCGTACCCCAGGTCGTAGAGTGGGTGGTGGGGCAGCCCGTGCTCCTCCAGGTACGCCCGGGCCCGGGCGTGGGTCCATCCCGCCACCGGGTTCACCTTGAGCAGCTCGTGCCCCTCCCCGGTCCGGTGGGGCTCCACCACGCGGGTTCGGGCCCGCGTGGAGGCGGAGCTCCGGCGGAGGCCCGTCATCCAGAGGTCGTACCCGGCGAGGGCCCGGTCGAGCGGCCGCACCTTGTTGAGCTCGCAGCAGAGGGCTGGGTCTCGTTCGTACAGCCGGGGGCCATGGACGTCTGCCTGCTCCTGGGGGGTGGTCTCCCCCCGGAGCTCCACGACGGTTAGCCCGAGCAGGCGAGTGAGCCGGCCCTTCAGCTCGAGCGTCTCCCGGAAGTGGAACCCGGTCTCGAGGAAGAGCACGGGCACGTCGGGCCTGATGCGCGTGGCGAGATGGATCACGACCGTGCTCTCGACCTGGAACGACGACGCCACGGCCGGCCGCTCCGAGGCGTCGAGCGCCCACGCCACGATGTGGGCGGGGTCCGCGTCCTCGAAGCGCGCGTTGAGGGCTGGGAGGTCGAGGGGTGGCACGAGGCCAAGTATAGGACTGCTATCCTCGGGCCGACCCCGACCCGAGGAAGCCCTATGACCGACACGATCGAGCCGCACGGCGGCGAGCTGGTGGACCTCGTCCTCCCCGAGGCCGAAGCCGCGTCCGCCGCCGAGGACGCCCAGCACATGCCCAAGATCGAGCTGGGACCCCGCGAGATCGCCGACCTCGAGATGCTGGCCGTGGGCGCCATGTCGCCGCTCACTGGCTTCATGACCGAGAAGGACTACACCTCGGTCCTGCACGAGATGCGTCTGGCGAACGGCCTGGTCTGGACCCTGCCCATCACCCTCTCGGTGGACGAGGAGGGGATGAAGCAGGTGGGCCGGAGCGACCGCGTGGCGCTGACGATCGGTGGCGAGATCCACGCGATCCTGGAGGTGGCCGAGACGTTCCGGCGGGACCGCGAGGTCGAGGCCGAGTCCGCGTTCGGGACGACCGACGATGCGCACCCCGGCGTCGCCGCTCTGCGCACCGCCGGTGACTGGGTGCTCGGCGGCAGGGTGTCGGCGCTCAAGGTCCCCGCGCACGAGACGTTCGTAGACCACCGGCGCACGCCGGCCGAGACGAGGCAGGCCTTCGCCGAGCGCGGCTGGAAGCGCGTGGTCGGGTTCCAGACACGCAACCCCGTGCACCGGGCCCACGAGTACATTCAGAAGTGCGCGCTCGAGATCACCGACGGGCTCCTGCTGCACCCGCTGATGGGGGAGACGAAGGCCGACGACATCCCGGCCGACGTGCGGATGCGCTGCTACCTCGTTCTGCTCGACGGCTACTACCCGAAGGACCGCGTCCTCCTCTCGATCTTCCCGGCGGCGATGCGCTACGCGGGACCGAAGGAGGCCATCTTCCACGCGATCGTGCGCAAGAACTACGGCTGCACGCACTTCATCGTGGGGCGGGACCACGCGGGGGTGGGGGACTTCTACGGGACCTACGACGCGCAGCGGATCTTCGATGAGTTCGAGGAGTCCGACCTGGGGATCATCCCGCTCTTCTTCGAGCACGCGTTCTGGTGCGAGCGGTGCGAGGGGATGGCCTCCACCAAGATCTGCCCCCACGGCGAGGAGGACCGGATCTCGCTCTCCGGCACGAGGGTGCGAGAGATGCTCCGGACCGGCGAGCGCCCCCCGATGGAGTTCAGCCGGCCGGAGGTCGCCGACGTGCTGATCGACGCGATGCGCGACCAGTGAAGGCGGGGGTGGCCGTCGCAGACTTCCTTAGGAACCCGACGACCTCCGGCTACCCGTCCCGATCCTCGTCCTCGGGCGGGGGAGGCGCGGGCGG
>DASUTZ010000019.1:0-6840 GCA_036374295.1 Actinomycetota bacterium | reverse complement strand
CTCGGTGAAACGGGTGCTGAAGGTCCCCAGCGACGAGAACCCCACCTCGAAGCACACGTCGGTGACGCTCAGATCCCCACGGCGCAGCAGCGCCATGGCGCGCTCGATCCGACGCGTCATCAGGTAGCTGTAGGGCGACTCTCCGAAGGCGCTCCGGAACCGGCGGCTGAGGTGCCCGGCCGACATGTGGGCGTCGCGGGCGAGGGCCTCCACGTCCAGCGGCTGGGCGTAGTCCCGATCGATCCGGTCGCGGACGCGCCGCAGCCGTGCGAGGTCGCGCAGGCGCTGCGCCGCGGCGGATGTGCTGGTCACCGGCGCGATGGTATCAAGTCGGACCGGGGTCTCCCCCGAGCCCGCGACGCCTCCTGGGCTTACGCCGGCAGGCCCTGGCGCGTCTCGTCGCAGATATGGTCCACGACCGACCGCAGGTCGTCCGTCTCCTCATAGACCCGGAGCTGGCGCTCGGCGCTGGTGCCCTCGGCCAGGATCTGCCTGGCGTAGTTGACCTCGGACCGGCTCCCGAGGTCGTCCACGACGTCGTCCACGAAGTCCAGGATCTCCAGGACGAGGTCCCGCTCGGGAACCTCCTCCTGCTTCCCGAAGTCGATCAGCTTCCCCTCGAGCCCGTGGCGGACGGCGCGCCATTTGTTCTCCCGGATCAGGTAGCCCGGGTACTTCCGGAAGCCCAGGTTCTGCTTCCGGAGCTTCAGCAGCTTGGCCACGAAGGCCTGGATGATCGCGGCGATGCAGATCGTCTCTTCGATCTTGGTGGCCGCGTCGCACACGCGGAACTCCAGCGTCGGGTAGACGTGGTGGGGCCTCAGGTCCCACCAGACCTTCGAGCCGTCGGGGATGCTCTGCGTCTTCACCAGGAGGTTCACGTAGTGGTCGAAGTCGTCCCAGGTGGGGAAGTCGGGCGGCACGCCGGTCCGCGGGAACCGCGACCAGAGGATCGAGCGATAGGACTTGAGCCCTGTGTTGCGCCCCAGCCAGAAGGGGGACGAGGTCGAGAGGCACAGGAGGTGTGGGAGGAAGTACCTCGCCTCGTTGAAGATGTCGATCCGCAGGTCCTTGTCGGGGATCCCGATGTGCACGTGGAGGCCGAAGATCAGGAGCTCCCGGACGACGTCCTGCATCTCCTCCTCGAGGCTGAGGTACCGCTCCTTCTGGGTGACCGGCTGGTCCTTCCAGTGGCTGAACGGATGGGTGCCGGCCGAGGCCAGGCGCAGTCCTTCCTCCTCCAGGATCTCGACGACCTGACCTCGGAGGCGCACGACCTCCCGGCGCGCATCCTTGATGTTGGAGCAGACCTTGGTCCCCACCTCGACGACCGACTGGAGCATCTCGGGCTTGACGTCCTCGGGCTCGAGCTCCGGCTTCTGCTCGGCGCGGGCCATCACGGCGTCGATGTTCGCGCGCAGCTCGCCGCGCTCATCGATGATCTGGAACTCCTCCTCGATCCCGATGGTCAGGAGGGTGTCGTCCACGGGGATACTCGACCGTACGAAGGGCGCGGCGTCAAGCGGCCGGGGGGCGGCGGCGGACCAAGCGGTCGCGCACGCCCCAGGCCATAACCTTCCACAGGGCCTCGGCCACGATCCTCTGGGAGAGCTTGGAGCGGCCGTGCGTGCGGTCCCGGAACGTGATCGGCACCTCCCCCACCGACATCCCCAGGCGCCAGGCGCGGTAGGCGAGCTCGATCTGGAAGGCGTAGCCGTCGGCGGTGGGAGGCGGGTCGATCAGCTCGCGGAGCGCGTCGGCTCTGTACACGCGGAACCCGCTCGTGGCGTCGGCCACCGGGAGCCCCAGCAGCAGCCTGGCGTAGAGGTTCCCGCCGCGAGACAGGATGCGGCGCCCCAGCCCCCAGTCCGGGATCGAGCCCCCCGGCACGTAGCGGCTGCCGATCGTCACATGGTGCGAGCGGGCCCCGGCCAGCAGCGCGCGCAGGTCTCCTGGGTCGTGGGAGAGGTCGGCGTCCATCTCCACGATCAGGTCGTAGCCCTCGTCCAGCGCCGCGCGGAACCCCTCGAGGTAGGCGGTGGCCAGGCCTCGCTTCTCCTCCCGCTCCAGGAGCCGGACCCGCCCCTCCCCCATCAGGCCGCGAACGATCTCGGCCGTCCCGTCGGGCGAGGCGTCGTCCACGACCAGCACCTCGACCCGCTCCCCCACCGCGCGGACGCCCAGGACGACTTCCTCGATCGTGGCCGCCTCGTCGTAGGTGGGGACGACCACGCAGATCCGGGGCGAGGCGGTGAGCGGGGGGACCACCCTCCGCCGACGGCGGCGTGGGGCCACGAGAGCCAGGCTCGCGGCGAGGAGGAAGGCCGCGGGCAGCCAGCCACCGATCACGTTGAACAGGGTCCGCCCCTCCCCCTGCGGGATCGAGGCTCGCAGGACCGCCGAATCGAAGAGCGGCGTCTTCTGACGCACACGGCCGTCCGGGTCCACGATCCCACTGATGCCGGTGAGGGCGCCGTGGACCACCCAGCGCCCGGTCTCGACGGCCCGCATCTCGCTGAGAGCCAGGTGCTGGCGAGCGGCCGGCCCGGTCCCGAACGTGGAGTTGTTCGTGGAGATCACGAGAAGCCCCATGTCGGCCGTCACCCACTGCCGCACGAGGTCGGGGAAGGCGTTCTCGAAGCAGATCACCGAGGCGAACGAGGCTCTCGGCGCGCCCGGGACGGGGAACCGGCCGGGCTCGGTCCCCGGCGTGAGGTCCTCGCGGACCCGCTCGATGTCCGGTACGAACCCCTCCAACCGTGCCCGGAACGGCACGTACTCCCCGAAGGGCACGAGGTGGTTTTTCACGTACCGCCCCACGATCTCACCCCGGCCCGTGTAAAGGAGGTTCTCGTTGAAGAGGGCCCCGTCGTCCTCGAACGTGATCGCGCCGACGAGGGTGGGGCTGCCCACCGAGGAGATCGCGCCCTCCACCAGCGCCGCCAGGGAGGGATCGCGCCGCGGGTCCTGGTCCAGGGCGTTCTCGGGCCACACGGCCAGGTCGGGAGGGTCCTCGGCCAGGGTCCGGTGTAGGCGGGCGTGGTTCTCGGCCACGATCCGGTCCACGATGAGACGGTCCCGGGCCGCGACGTCGCGCGGCACGTTCCCCTGGATCACGGCGATCTCGACCGGAGGGCCGTCCGGAGCGGCCGTAGGGATGAGCGCCGGGAGGAGCGCGAGGGCCACCGCGATCCCCAGCAGACGGACGGGCCTCCCCCAGCCGGCGCGCACCCGCTCCAGGGCCTCCAGCACCAGGGCGTTCACCGCGGCCAGGACGAACGAGATCCCCCAGGAGCCCGCTACCGAGGCCAGCGGCAGGAGCAGCGGGTTGTCGTGCTGGGTCACCCCCAGGCCCCCCCAGGTGAAGCCACCGAACGGAAGCACGCCTCGCATCCACTCCACCGACACCCAGACCGCGCCGAAGGCCAGGGCCGACACGATCGGCCGGTCGTCGCGCCAGACGGCCGCGCCCGCGGCGAACAGCAGGGCCATCCATCCCGCGGAGCCGAGGGCCAGCACCGACCATCCCAGGATGGTCAGCGGGAGCAGCCACGACATGAGGATCCCGAAGTAGGTGAGGCCGAAGACCAGCCCCAGCAGCGCCCCCCGCCGGCCCCCCGCGCCCCGCACCGCCCACAGGATTGGCACGAGCGCCACGAACCCGATCGCGTCGAGGTCCACGGGGGCGAACCCCATCCAGAGGAGCAAGCCCGAGAGGGCCGCGGCGGGCAGAGCGAGAGGGAGACGGACGGGGGCGGAGGCTAGGCGCAGTCCCTGCAGAGCATCCGCTTCCGGTCGGCGAGCTGGCTCTTGCTCTTGACGAGGAAGCAGTTCCGACACGTGAACTCCGACGATTGCTGGGGCTGGACGTTGGAGGGCAGGCTACCGCCGACCCGCTCCTCCGGCTCGAGCTTCAGCACCGACTCCTCCTCGGACTCGTCCTCGGCGGCGTCCTCCGAGGTCTTCTTGGCGATCAGCTCGTCGAGGCTCTCTTCGTCCTCTGCCCCGGCCTCGGCTGGGGCCTGGTTCTCTTCTTCGGTGGCGGTCTCAACCTGGTCGTCCATCGCATCCTCCATCAAGGCTGCGCCATTCTACCCGCCGGTCGTCGGATGGAAGCCGGATCGAGGACGGAAAGCGAAGGGCCAAGAGACCTTTGGGGCCGCGGCGCCGGGGCGCCGCGTTCTCTACTCAGCCTCTTGGCCCGTCGCCGCGCCGGTGGCCCGGCGCTGCGCGGCTCAATCTAGTCGGCACCCTGAGGGGTGTCAACCGGACGGGCTACGCGATCGCGTCGGCGGGGCGGGATATCCTTCAGCCGATGGCGACGGAGGGAGGACCGAGGCTCGCCGGCGTGGATCTGACCGAGGCCACGGGGCTCGAGGACGCCGCCGCCTTCGTGGTCGATCTGCTCCGGCGTCCGGCGGGCGAGATCCGGGTGCTCGAGGGACAGCTCGGGCTGGACGAGGACCTCGTCGTGGAGGGGCATCCGGACGCGTTCGAGCTCTCCCCCATCGAGCCGTCCGATCCCGGGACGGTCTGGGCCGTGGACGGCGGCTCCTGCACGCTGGCCGACGGCCGCTCGTTCCAGGTGGTGGGGACGAGGGCGGCTCGCGTGCGCTTCCGGGAGGGGCGGACGGACCTCGTGGAGACGCCGCCGCTGAGCGTGCGGGCCGTCTCCCCCGCCGAGATGCGCCGGATCGGGCGCGACGCGCTCACCGAGCTGTGCGGACGCGAGCCGGAGCGGCTCCCGGAGATGCCACGCCCCGTGGACGCCCTGCGCGAGTGGGGCGAGTGGGCGGAGGTGCGGAGGACGGTCTCGGAGGCTTCGGGCGGGGACCTCGTCCTCGTGGACGGCTCGCTCCACGGAGGACCGCTGGTGCCGCCCGAGGTCGTGCGAGCCGTCCACGAGGACGCCGTGCAGCGCGGGGTCTCGCTGGCCGGCGTGGTGAAGGCCTCCACGCTGTTCTGGGGCCGCAACGCGCCGCTGGTGACCCTGCTGAAGCGCCGGGGCGACCGCGAGCTCGGCCCCGTTCCCTGGGCCGCCCGGATCTCGACCGACCCGGTCTTCGGCCGCCTCTACGTGGGCGAGATCTTCGTGGCCCACCTGGCCGGAACCGCGCCGCACGCCTTCCGCGTGGACGTGGCCCGGGGGCCGCTGGAACCGCTCGAGGTGCTGGCCCGCCTGGCCGGCGTGGCCGACGACCCCGCCTTCGTGGGCTACCCCTATCCCCTGGCCCGGGCCCACCAGGCCGCGCGCGTGGCCGGCTACTCGGTGGCCGACCTCCGCCGGGAGCTCCGGGGGGCGCTAGCCGTGGCCGGCATGAGCGAGGACGACGTCGAGGTCCTCTTCCAGGACTTCCACGAGGTGCTGAACAGGAGCTGACATGGAGTACCGCGGCAGGATCTTCGGCAAGAGCGTCCTGGAGGCGCAGTTCCGCGCCTTCTACGGCACCGACCTCTTCCTGGGCGAGCTGCTGGCCGCCGAGGACGCCGAGCGCGGGCGCCGCTTCCTCTTCCGCGTGATCGACGTGACCTACGGGTCGGACTCCTCGGACCCCCGGTGGGCCGAGCGCGCCGCCGGCGCCTACATGGCCGGGGACGCCGCCGGCACCCCCTACGAGCTGCGCGACCCGGAGCAGCGACTCTATAAGGTCGCGCGGTGCGCGCCGCTCGGCTACATCGACGACGCGGGCGAGTTCCGCAAGCCGAAGTCCCTCCCCACGCAGTTCTCCAAGGTCACCTCCCCCACCGTGGAGGACTTCGAGTTCCTCCGCGGCCGGATGGGCGACCTGCGCGTGGGCCTGCTGCGGTCGGGCGAGGACACGATCGACCTCGAGGTGGGGATCCGGGGCGAGACCCTCACCTCGCACGTGGGCGTCTTCGCCACGACCGGCATGGGCAAGTCCAACCTGATGAAGGTCCTGTCGGGGACGATCCTCGAGTCCCAGGGCCGGTACGCGGTCCTGCTCTTCGACCCGCACGGCGAGTACCTGGACGGGGGCGGCGGGGTCCGTCGGGGCCTGCGCGACCACCCCTGGGCCGGCGACCGCCTCAAGGTCTACGCCACCCGCGAGGGCGGTGGCCACACGGCGCTCAGACTGGCCCTGTCCGAGCTCACCCTGGGCGACCTCCAGACGGCCTACGAGTGGAGCCACGCCCAGGAGGACGCGATCTGGCGCCTCCAGCGCCTCTACGGCGAGGACTGGATCGCGGCGGTGGCCGACGAGGCCCTCGACCCCCAGGAGCTGGCCGAGCAGGTGGGCGCGGCCGCCAGCACGATGCAGGTGATCCAGCGCCGGGCCCGGCGCATCCTCGAGCTGCCGTGCATCAGCCGCGACCCGTCCCAGCCCTCGCTCTCGGAGCGCATCGTCCGCGAGCTCCAGGAGGGGTACTCGGTGCTGGTAGAGACCTCGGGGCTGTCCTCGATGGAGGAGATCCTCGTGGCCTCGGTCATCACGCGGCGCCTGCTCGACACCTACGCGAACGCCTATCTCGACGACCGGGAGGGCTTCGACCGCCTCCCCCCCACCCTGGTGGCGCTGGAGGAGGCCCAGCGGGTGCTGTCCCGGGCCAAGCGCTCGGACGAGAACGTCTTCCCCCGCGTGGCGCGCGAGGGACGCAAGTTCAAGGTGGGGCTCTGCGCCGTCAGCCAGCAGCCCAAGCTGATCGACGACGAGCTGCTGAGCCAGTTCAACACGTTCTTCGTCCTGGGGCTGGCCGACGAGAAGGACCGCAACATCCTGCGGGCCTCCTCGAAGCAGGACGTCTCCGACCTCGGCCCCGAGATCCAGACCCTGATGCCGGGCGAGGCCATCGTCACGAACCTCGACGCCCCGTTCGCGC